>CAZXLJ010000117.1:0-10170 GCA_964641175.1 uncultured Cellvibrionaceae bacterium | reverse complement strand
GCGGACGGTGAAGATTACCTGCACCAGAATCTGGTGACGGCGCGCTTCAATCTCTATCGGTACTGGTCCAAGGATGCGCAGAAGCAGGTTATCACTTGCCAGCAGAAGGCCACCGAGGCCGACGGCGAAGATCTCGATTCCATACCGTTCATCACTATCGATTCCGCGTCCACCAAAGACATGGATGACGCCTTGTATGCCGAAGTCCTTGAAGACGGCTGGCGTTTGTGGGTTGCCATTGCTGACCCGGCATCGTGCATCAGCCCCGGCAGTCCCATCGCCAAATCCGCCAAGTTTCACGGTCAGAGCGTCTATCTTCCAGGCACGACGCTGGCAATGCTTCCTGAAAAACTGGCGACCGAGACTTTTTCCCTGCTACCGGATCAGATCCGTCCAGTGCTGGTTTGCCGCATCGAGATCAAGGCCGACGGCAGCGTTGGAGAGTTTGACTTTCGTCGGGCGAAAATCCGCTCGCGGGCCAAATTAAGCTATATCGGCGTCGCCGAGTATCTTCAGGATAATGATCAGGCTGAAGGCCTGACACCGGAGATCGGTGCTGTTCTGCGTGAACTGGACCGACTGGCCAAAGTCCGCTTCGAATACCGCCAGTTACACAATCTGATTTTCCCGGACCAGATTGAATACGATTATCACATTAACAAACAGGGACTGATCGAGTCCGTCAGCGTGCGCAATCGCAATGCCGCCCACCGGCTCGTCGAAGAAGCCATGGTGGCGACGAATTTGTGCGCCGGTCAGTATCTGTCCGCGCACCATACCGGTATTTTTTCGGTCAATGGCGGTTTCCGTAAAGAGCGTCTGGGCGAAGTGAAAGCGCTCCTGCGCGAGGCATTTGACGCCGGGCGAAATTATGACGACATCGCCGAACTGGACGGTTACCTGAAGCTGCTCAAAGAGCTTGACCAGAGTGCTGAACACAGGCCGCTGCTCCCCGCCTTGAAGCGCATGATGCAGCCGACGGAACTGAGTTCCATGGCACAGCCACACATGGGAATGGGTTTTGCCGCTTATGCACCGATCACCTCGCCGATTCGCCGGTTTGCAGACCTCGCCAATCACTGGTCAATCCACCAGATTCTTGACGGTGCAAAAGTGCAGACCATGCCTGACGGACCGCTGGAGCTGCTTTGCGAAAGCGTGGCCAACGGACGCCAGGCAGTTCGTCAGCTGGAACAGACGCTGTGGGTCCTTTATCTGAAAGACCGGCTGGGGCTTGAAGACAAGGGCGTCATCCGCATCGTCACTCAACAGGGTTTCGGTGTCCGGCTGCTCCAGACCGGAATCGAAGGTTTTGTACAGTTTTCGAAAAAGTCGCAAAAGGTATTTGACGCAAAACGCATGACGTTAACGGTCGATGATGCGCACTTTGCCCTTGAGCAGGAAGTGGCGGTTCGCGTAGCTGCCGTCGACCTGGAGAAGCGCCGCGTGAAACTCACCTTGCTGGACTCGTCCAAGACTGAAGTCGCTTCAGAAGAGGAAGTCGCCTGAGTTCCGTCCCGAAAGTGTTTTCGCGAAGCCATTGGTGATAACGGGTTATCCGCCACGAATTTCGCCTGCTCCCAGGGAGTGAAGCGGTTCTCACCCGTGGCGGTTAACCGGCCCGCATCCAAAAAATATCGTCAGGAAGCCAGGGCACCTCTGATTAAGTCCGGATAGCGTCTGGCTTACAGCGCTTTGCAAGATCAGGGCGGCGCTTCGAAGGCATGCTGACTGCCTGTCGAGAAGTACCACCGCAGAGCTCGCGAAGCGATGCAAGCCCTGTAGGGTGCGGCCTAGACGCTGTCCGGACTTGGTCAGAGGTTCCTTAGCCCCGTGTTCTGAGCATCTGGACGGTTTTTTCCATTTTTTCTTCCTTCTCATCGATAAACCGGAACTGGTTCCAGGCGATTCGCAAGCGGTCGTTATGACGCAACCGCTGCCGACCCACGACCGGTTGCCCGTTAAGCCAGGTACCATTCGTACTGCCAAGATCTTCAATCCAGGCTTCGCGGTACTGCGGAAAAAATTCGTTGGACTGGAGTAGCACGTGCGCGTGTGCACTGCTCACGGCACTGTCTTCGATCACAATGTCGTTTCCGGATTTGCGTCCGATTCGGGTGATGTCCTTCTTGAGCTCGAAACTGTGGATAACCACATCATCGAGCAACTGCTGAAGCGAGCTCATTTACTCTCTCCCATACTGCTGAATCGCGATTCTTTGAATGTCCGACCGAAATCCTTGGTCAGGGCTGTGCGTAATGCTTCGGCCATATCCGCGGCGGATTCAAACCGGTCTGCCGACTTTTTCTGCAGCGCGCGGTTGATAATCCGCGTGGCACTGCCCGGCAGGTCCGGACGCAGAGACCGGACACTTTTCTGCTTTCGGTGAATGATGTCGTATGACAGACTCGCGAGACTCTCGCCTTGAAACGGCAAATGGCCGGTCAACAGCTGGTAGAAAGTCACCCCCAGACTGAATATGTCCGCCTGGGGTCCCGCCGGCTTGCCGGCCAGCTGCTCCGGTGCCATGTAGAGCGGGCTGCCCAGGATTTCGCCAGTTGCTGTTTGAGCATAGTCGGTAATGCGGGCAATTCCAAAATCCGTCACCTTGAGCTGGTAAGGCTGCCGGTTCAGCATAATGTTGCCGGGTTTGATGTCGCGGTGAATGACGTTGTGGCTATGGGCATACGCCAGAGCTTCCGCAACATTGCGAACGATTTGATAAACGTCGACCACCGGCAAAAGCTCCTCAGCTGCCGTGTAGGCACTCAGAGCCTGCCCTCGCGCATAATCCATGGCGATGTAGGCGAGCTGGTCTTCTTCACCGACATCATAGATATGCACAATATGAGGATGATTGAGCCGACCGACCGCCTGTGCTTCCCGGAAAAACCGCTCTTTGAGTTCGGCCCGGTCCCCCGCCCTCACCGTGCGATAGTTCAATGTCTTGATGGCGACCTGGCGTGCAATCTGCGGGTCGAACGCCCTATAAACTGTACCGAAGGCTCCGCGTCCAATCTCCTCTTGAATTTCGTAACGGCCGAGAGAAGCCCGGGGCCGCCGGTTGAGGTCCGGCAGGCGCTGCGTCGCCCCTTGAACTGCGTCGGGCTTGCGGCGGGCTGGAACCCTGGGCAAGGCTGATTTAACTGCTGTGACCCGGCGTTGGTCCGGCTCGTAACGGGGAGTTTGCGGCACTTCGGCAACCCGCGCCCTGAGCGATTCAATAAGGGTTTCAACATCCCGATAGCGGCGCCGGCGGCGGCGCAGTTGCTCCAGCGACGCTAAGGCAGCGGCTTGTTGACCTTTTTCCAGCTGCGCGCCTGCGAGGGTATAAAGCTTCTGCAACAGATCGCCCGACGTCGGGCAACCGGCGAGGATCTCAAGGGCCTTGTCGAATTCCTCTCCTTGAATCAGGTAGCCGGCATAATCGAGATTGATTGACTCCCCGCGTTGTGCAAATCGCATCAGCTTGACGCGCTGCCAGCGCCAAACGCCAATAACGCCGCCGCCCGCACACACAAATACCAGGCTCCAGGCCACCGGCAGCCAGTACTGCCAGAACAGTTGCCCAGCCAGATTGGTCACAATCCACAACACAACCACCACGGACCACGCGTAGACGAACCTCAATGTGGTGGAAAACACCGCAATCAGAATCAGTATCGCTACACTGCCTGCCAAAGCCAGCAGTCTCGCAGGCGACCACCAGAGCGGTTCATGCATGATGGCTCCGTCCGCCAGCGCGGCGATGGTCTGACTGGCAGAATCCAGAGTCTCGCTACCATCGCGTCCGATAATAATCCAGCCGACGACCGGTTCTTTTTGCGACAATGCCGCCTGCAGGGTGATCTGCCGCAGAGTCGCGCGCACGCCCGGCGCAGCACCGTAAAGAGGGACTACAGCCCCGGCAGAAGACAGGTCTGTTATTTTCGTCGTGCCGACCCGAATACCTTCTCCCAGCTTCCAGAGTGGAACGCGCTGTTCGACCGGCTCAGCCAGTTCGTCTGGCGTTGAGAGTTCGCGGCCGCGGGCCGACTGAATAAAGCTGAGGGTGAATCCCGGATGGACTTCACCACCCTTCTGTGCCACCAACGCCTTTTGAAGCTCCTGGGAAACCACCACAGGATAAGCTTTCCTGATGGGCCCTGGCGCCATGGGAACGCCAGTAATCTCGACCGGCGTCGCCCAGAGTAACCTCTGCAGCCATCCCGGCGGAGTTACCGGAAGGGAGGAATCCAGCTTCAACACCGGCCATTGACTGGGAACAGCCCCCTGCAGGCCGACGACGACCTGGGGGCCGTTAATGATATCGACCAGTTGCGCCCGCCTTACCAGCAGATTGCGAATACTTTTATAGGTGGGATCCAAGGGGGCTTGAGCTTTGTGAAGTTCGGCCAGGATATTTTCAGCCTGTGACCGCACCAGGGAAACGGGATATTCGAACACCAGCCCATAAATGTTACGCGAAGTGCTGGCACCATTGAAAAGCCCACCTTTTTCAAACAGTTTGACGAGACCTTCAGCGCCGGCAAGGTCGACAAGCCACTTGTCGTACTCAAGATCCGGAACATGAACCACGGTAATGGGGACGGTCCGCTCAGGCACTGCGCGAAGCTCCATCCCGATCCGCAAAAGGTTGCGATCGACGGCTCCAGCGGTCTGCCGCACGATACTGTAACCGGACCAGGCAAACCAGAACAAAGCCAATACACACAGACCCAAGGTGCGCAGTTGGGAAATGCTGATGGAGGTGGCGGTCAAGTTCGGCATGAAAGCCTGCAAACAACGCCGGAATTTTGTAAGAGCGAGGCGCTTTGCGAATCTGTCCAGTTGCTCATATCGAAGAAGACTCGCTGCCTGCCGCAGTGAACACCGGCCACGGATGAGCCGACGGATTGCTCAGCTTGCGATCGCTATTCAGTATAGTAAACGCCGGGTATCCAGCTCTTTTTTATTTTGAGAGTTCTTTCCAGGTCGGGCGGTACCTGCTTCAGGAATTCGAAATCCCGGGTTCCGATAGTAAACCGTATCCCCGGTTCGAGTTCCACCCGCTCAACCCGCGATCCGTTCAAGTGAATGCCGTTGGTACTGTTTTCGTTAATGAGCACGTGGCGGCCATCAAGCCAGTCGATTCTTGCATGGATAGCGCTCACGGTCGGATCATCGATAGCAATTTCACATTGGCTGCTACGTCCGAGATGCAGCGTCTCAACACCCAACATATGGATGCTGACTACTTGATCATTAAACAATTGACGTAAGTAAGGCATGCGTATTCCCGTCCAGCGCCAGTATGTCTGCCGCTTTCGCAAAACGTCTTATGTAAGGTATGGGTTGGCGTTTCTGGAACAGGATCCTAACAACGCGACTCCCCTCGCACTCCGATGGTGCGCACACTGCCGCTTTCCGCAGGAAAGTCCTGGAAGATTGCTTCGAGCATTTCGTCAAAGACCACAGAGAACACACCGCAGCGCCCCCTGCTGTAGCCAGATACCTCATATAAACGCTGTGGCGGGTCCAGCCGGGAAATGGTGAGGTTCAATCGGCGGACGTACTCGATATCGCGATTGTCATCGATCACCATTACACCCACCCGCGCTCCGTAGGAATGCGTATAGCCCGGTGTGACGAATCCCGTTCTGAGCCCTCCGTCTTCCGCCTCGGATTGTTCAACACCATAAGAAACAACCGCCTGATATTGCGCAGCGCCACCATCCGCAACAGGTTCGTAGCCGATTCTGGCAAGTGCTGCTTCAACCCGGCTTTTATAGTAGGCGAACTCGAGCGACTCCGCAGCGTCCTGGCTGGCGGCGCGAACCACCACGGGCCCGCGACCGATGTCCGCCGTATCAGCCCGGAATGCATTGATTTTTGTGTAAACCCTATGGCTGCATGCCGTGGTGGCGCCGAGAACCAGAGTCAGCATCAGCATTGTTAGACTTGCTCGCGCGGTACTCATATATCGCTCCTCCGAACCAACACCATCAGCATTTGCGTTCCAGGCTCTCAATCAGCTCCCGAAATCTGTCTTTATTCGGGTAGTTTAACTCTGCGAGTATCCGGTGCGCCTCCAGCACCTTGTCCAGAACCTTGCGCTCGTCATTGACCTCTTCCTTCAATGCGCGCAGATGGCCTGAAGGAATTTCTGTATCTGCCACTATCTGGAGTATATCTTCGAATCCCATGGATTCCAGAAGACGCACCATGCTGCCGTCGCCGGTAACGGCAACCGGATTGCCGAGCTTTCTCTCCTGCGCACCTCGGGCTATTTTTGCGATAAGCCCGAGCGTGGTACTGTCAATGCCTTCCGCTTCGCGCAAATCGAATACCACGGCCGCCAGATCCTTCTGGGCAAACATCGTGGCAATAAACTCATCGAAGGAAATACAGAGATTCAGGCGCACATCACCCGTAAAGCGAACCACGTAGATTCCATCGAGATGTGCGACCCAGATCCCACCTGAATTCATGGCTTCTCACTCGAACTGACGACCAGCATTGCAATATCATCGGGGGCGTCCAATGCAGTATCCAAGCCCAGGCTGGCAACGACCTGAGGCATTTTCCCCTCCGCCTCCGCCACAATCTGCAGAAGCGCACTTTCTTTCTCAATCAGACCTCGCGGCGGCAGCACTTCGAGAATTCCATCTGAAAAAACCAGCAGCGAGAACGGCTCTGTTATCGCAGTCTCGTATACCTGCCATCGAACCTCTTTGAAGAGCCCTAGCGGTTTACCCCGGCCTTGCAAATAGCGGGCCCCGCCGCTATCCATCAGAATGGGCAATGGCAGATGACCACCCAGAACGTACCGCATCTGGCGACTATGCAAATCGATAATCCCCACAAAACAGGTCAAATGGCATCCGAATTTTGAACGGAGTAACTCCGTGTTAATTGCGGTCATGAACCGTTCGACGTCAATTTCCTGAGAGGTTCCCTGCCCCAGATACCTTTTTTCCCGAAACAATCTGCGGATTAGCTGTTTGAGCCACATTGTCACGAAGGCTGAAGAAGCACCGTGACCTGAAACGTCCGTCAGATAAAAACATAACCAGCGCTGATCAAGTAAACCATAGTCGACAAAATCGCCACTCAGGATAAGGGACGGCACGATTTTATGCCGCAGCATGATGCCATCAAACTCGATGGGGGTGGGGGGAAGAAGCTTTTCCTGTACCTTCTGTGCGGCTTGGTGATCTCTTTCCAAAAGCAGCACATACTCCTGCAACTCCTGATTCGATCGCTCCAGCAGATCAATCTGCTCCTGCCGACTGCGCGATTCATCCGTTCCGGCTATCGCCTTTTCTATCGCCGCCTGTAGTTGCCGAGGGTTCTCAAGGGGCGCGACGATATAGTCAGAAGCGCCCTCCCGCAATGCCCGTACGGAGTCGGCGAGCAAGCCTTCCTGTGCAATGACAATGATGGGAAGGTCGACATCAAGCTTTTTTATCTGTTCGAGCAGGGAGGTGACGTGGTTGTCGGCAGCGAAAAGGGTGGTAACTACGACATCCGGAGGCGATTCAAGAAACTGTTCCGGTCTCACCCGGGCCGCCGGCTCTGCGCGTACCCTGTAGCCGGCCGCCTCAAGATATCTGACCAGATCCTGGCGAATGTCCAGGTTATCGTCAATGACAAGCAGGTTATTGCCTGACTCAGTGCTCAACTGAAACGTCGCCTTATGCGAAATAGTTGGGAGGTCGTGAAAAAAATACACTAACCTTTTAGTGATAGCGGCGCAAGGTGTTCACCTGGCTATTTGGAAAAGCGGACGTTCGCCCCGGATAACCGGCATGCGGAGGCAATTGCGACCCGCCTGCGCCAGCACACCTCGGCCAATCACAAACATCCGGGAGCATCGCCGATGAATCTGTCGAGTCGGGAATTTCAGGAAAAGCGCAATTTTATACGCATGCGCGTCAACACAGACGTATCCGTCACGCTGGGCGATAAAGTATTCGTAGGCACTTGCCATAATCTTAGCGGCGGCGGACTCTGCATTACCATGCCCGAAGCCCTGCCTATGGGCAATCCGGTTGAGGTGACGGTACGTTCGTTGTATGGACATAGCCCCGTCCTTAAAGCGTCAGCGAAGGTCGCCCGCCTCGAGTCAGCCGCTGACTCATCCGACTGCCGCATGGGACTGGAAATCATATCTTTACTTAGCTGACCAGAAGTTCGCCGCGTCCTTTGCCTCAAAGGGATGCCCTCAGGATGTGATACACAGCCTCGTCAAAAGTCTTCGTCAAATCCCTCCAGGTCACTTCCAAAGTCATCCTTTACCTGCCCGTCGTGGAGCAGATACTCGCGCCTTTGCAAATAGGCGTCCCGAATGAAGCCGTACCGGTCGCCGCTGATAAAGGCTTCGGATTTAAGCAGCCGGGCGCGCAGGTCTACCGCTTCGACCACCTTGAACGCGATGCGAGAGGTATTGTCGCCGCTGTAATGCGTCGGGTCGAGAACCTGCTCTACCGGCAAACCCGCGGTATCGGAGACGGTGGAAGGACCGAGAAAAGGAAGCACCAGATACGGACCGACGGGCACACCCCAATAGGTTAAAGTCTGGCCGAAGGTTTCAGCATCCTGGCGGCGCAGCCCGGCTGCCCCGGCCACATCCACAAACCCGGCCAGGCCAATGGTGGAATTCAACAGAAACCTGCCGGTACTGACACCGACTTTCTTCCACTTCCATTGCAGAGCGTTATTGACAACGTTGGAAACTTCTCCGAGATTGGCAAAGAAATTCGTTACGCCGGCTTCAACGGGGTCTGGGGTAATCGCCTGGTAGCCGATACTGACCGGCTTGAGGAAATATCCATCCACTCTGTCATTGAAATTGAAGACGGTCCGGTTGACCGGCTCCCAGGGATCCCGGCTTACTTCATCACCCCGCGGGTCGGCTGCGGCTACATTAGTAGCTATCACACCCGCTAATAAACAGCTGCACACACACCACTTCACCAGAATATCCATACGTTCATCGACCGTTTAACAGCCATGGGGTAAGCTGCCATTCACTTTGCCACCCGAAGATGATCATGATTGAAAAAGATTGGCGCGTATGTCTCGCACCCATGATGGACTGGACCGATACCCACTGCCGTTATTTCTGGAGATTACTCACAAGAAATGCGCGTCTGTACACCGAGATGGTCACCACGGGCGCCATTATACATGGGGATCGGGATCGGTTTCTGCGTTTCCATCCGACTGAACATCCACTTGCTTTACAGCTCGGAGGCAGCGACCCGCTCGCCTTGGCTGAATGTGCACGAATTGCTGAATCGTACGGTTATGATGAAGTCAACCTTAACTGCGGCTGTCCGAGTGATCGCGTGCAGAACGGCAAAATCGGCGCCTGCCTGATGGCAGAGCCTGAGCTGGTGGCCGAATGCATCGCCGCCATGGTCGCAGCCGTCCGCATTCCAGTCACCGTCAAGCATCGTCTGGGTATCGACGAGCTGGATTCCGATGAGCATTTGCACCAGTTCGTGGGCACCGTAGCGGCAGCCGGTTGTCGGGTATTTATCGTTCATGCCCGCAAAGCCTGGTTGAAAGGCCTCAGTCCCAGGCAGAATCGCGATGTACCGCCGCTGCAATATGAGCGCGTCCGTCTGCTTAAACAAACATTCCCACACCTGACCGTTGTTGTGAATGGCGGTATTGCCAGCCTTTCCCAGTGTGCAGATCACCTGCAATCTATGGATGGCGTCATGATCGGCCGGGAAGCCTATCAAAATCCTTACATGCTTGCGGACATAGACGCGGAGCTTTTCGGAGACGATAAATCGCAACCCGAACGGGACTGGGTTTTAAGGGAATTTATGCAGTACTGCGATGCCGAAGTTCTGAGCGGGAAAAAAATCAGTGCCATGACGCGACATGTCATGGGCCTGTATGCCGGCCAGACCGGAGGCCGCATTTTTCGACGGTATCTGAGTGAAAACGCCACGCGCGCCGGTGCCAAAGCCGATGTGCTTATGCAAGCGCGACGGGCGATGACAGACAGTTGCCGCAGGACCCCGGATACCAATTCGTCCGAGGGACTATTACACTAGGGCCTGTTCACACTAATTTGATTACACCTGCCGGCGGTCACTTTTTTCGGGCAAGGCCGAACGAGCGCTGTTTGGTATTCCAAATAAGCGAGCTCGAACGCCGCCGGCCGGAAAA
>CAZXLJ010000116.1:0-10187 GCA_964641175.1 uncultured Cellvibrionaceae bacterium | reverse complement strand
ATAATAGAAACCGTTGTGAGTTCCGACCGAGTTGCTGGTCAGGGTCTGGGCATTGGCTGTGGTGCCGCCGACTGCTGCCGCGCAGGCCAGTGCCAAGGCCAGACGTCGACTACCGGCAAATTTATTTTTCAGTTTCAAACTACTCATAGGATATCTCCTAAATACAGAGGAATGAGCCATCAAACGTACGACAGAACGTCGTAAATCTGAGACACCCGAACATTTGCAACCTTGTTTGTTATTTTTAGTTTTCCAGTCGCTTGACCGGTGCACCTTGTAGAAGTGCAGCGATCTTGCATCTGGCCTGCCCGGTAGTACTGGTTTGATCGGCTCTGACCCATTCGGGTTATCGTTGTTATGTTCAGACCGAGATCCCGCTGTACCAGTAGAGTGGCTTATTGCCTTAACTACCATAAGCTGGATGCATGCTATCAAGCGGCAACGAAAGTATGAGAGAACTGGTTCACATTATGGTTATATCTTTAAGAGACAAGCGGGGTGCTGGTAATAAAGTCTGGCTTTGCCAATTTGGCGCTATTCAGGACAAACGGTTGATAAGGCCGACAAAATGTGCGGAATTATTGAGAGTGCAGGCTGGTTACAAACATAAACAGGAGCGGATGCAAGTAAGCAAAAAAACCCCCGGCCGGTTATTTGATATCGGAATTTGAGACTTTGCGGTAATTCTGGATCTGGTACTTTTCTAGGCTGGCCCGTTCAGCATCGAACCCACCCTGGAGGCACGATTGGGGTAACACGCCGGTGCCTTGAGCCCGCCGTGCGTGCACGTCAATGTGACCCATCCGGCATTTTCAAGAATGGCGGTCGCGACGCACAGAATCTTTGGTGAATTTCCTACACCTGAAGAATTCTACAGGCGGATAATGCACGCCGCAGACGGCGACCCGCCGGGACTGGAATTTGTGAATCAGGATTTGTATGTCGATTTTTAGCAAAAAAGAAAGCGCGCGGGCGCTCAAATATACTGCCGCAGTTTTGTTGTTGACCTTGGGCGCCCAGTTGCAGGCGGAGGAGACGCTCGATCAGAGATTGGCTGAAAAGGGAGCATTGCTTAAAGCGCACTTCCTGGAGCTGTGCAAGGCCAATGTGGTGGAGGGCAAACGCCCGGCGCCGTCAGCCGATAGCTGTCTGATGTATTTCCACGCTTTGCGGGATGGCTACATCGGCGGGCAACGCAAGGCAATCGATCGGGCTGTTGTGTATTACACCCTCAAAGGTGAAGTTCCACCGGCGGCAGAGCTGGACATGAATTACCTGAGAAAAGGGCTCGAAGGGACCAATATGAAAGCGCATATGCAACTGGAGGCACATGCGACCCGCTGTGTAAAATCCATCCCGACGCAGAAGCTGCTTGAGGAATTTTATACCTATGTGCAGCACACCCGGCCGCTGTGGCATATGTCCGACGTCTTTGATGAGTTTGCCCAGTACAAATACGCCGGGAAGTGTAAAGGCGGCGAGCTCGTCGGATCCGCTGCACCGGCGCAATCACTGACCCCAACGCCAGTTGGCAAGCCTACAGAAGCCTGGCACGGCGCTTATAAGATGAAAATGCCCGACAACATGCCGGAGGGATTGCCACCGGGTTTTGAATTGAGCTTTGTAATTACTTTCGGCGACGAGGGTTTCTCGGTTGCGTCAAGTGGCAAAGAGATAGCAACTGGAACCTACGACAAAAAGCCAGAAGAAATCATTCTGCACCCCCGATGGGGCCAGTTTATGCCGGACGGAACCCGCATGATTATAGAATCCGACACCATGCTGCAGATGGACAAGGGCGAAAAGACACGGTTCGAAAAACTGGCGAAGTAAACCCACTAAACCAAAACCCAACCCGCTCCCGCCCCTTGCCAGGGAAGGAGCCAAAATCCTTCCCTGCCGGGTGGGGAGCCGGGAGGGGTTTGGACTTCCCTCACGGCGCCCCTGCCAACGACCGGTAAACACTCACCATCGCCAGCGCCTGCTGTGTCTGGCTCTGCACCCGTTCATTGCGGATCCCGCTAAGTTCAAGTTCGGCCGTCAACAGCTGGAAGTAATCACTGTAACCCTGATCGTAGCGGGTTCTTGCTTCGGCGACTGCCTTGCTGGCGGAGTCTTCGGCCTGCTGCAGCAGTGCACTGCGGTTGCGGGACTCCTGGTGGCGGATCAGCCAGGTCTCAGTTTCCTCCAGCGCCTGCAGAACGGTTTGACGATACTGCGCCAGCAGCGCGTCGGCTTCGGCATCGGCGGCATCAATCCGCGCTTTCACCCGGGCGGCATCCAGAAAAGTCCAGTCGACTCCCAGGGCGATGCGTCGGGACTCCGCACCCGCCGTAAACAGCTCGGCATCGCTCGCGGCCACAGAACCGACCAACCCATCCAGCGTAAAGCGCGGGAACAGATCTGCCGTGGCTATGCCGATTCGTGCCGTAGCCGCGGCCAGCCGGCGTTCGGCGGCGATGATGTCTGGCCGCCGCCGCAGGGCGTCCCCGGGAGTCCCCGCGGCGATGGAGGGAGCGCTGATGAGGGCAGGTGCCTCGGACGGACGTGGCTGAAGTTCTTCCAGCAGCGCCTGGGGTGGCTGTCCGGTCAGCACTGCCATGCGATGCAGGGTGGCACGGATGGCGGCGTGCACGGCGGGGGCCGCTGCGCGGGTGGTGTCCAGCTGGGCGCGAGCGCGGTGCTGATCGAAGTCCGTGCCACGGCCGGCTTCACGTCGGGCAGTGACTATGTCCAGAGATGCCTGTTGCAAGTCGATGTTTGCTTCGATCACATTGAGCTGATGCTGCAACCCGCGCAATTCGAAATAGGCTGCCGCCAGCTGTCCCGTCACAGCGACCTGCAAGGCCTGCAGGTCCGCAGCGGTCGCTTCGAATTCGGCGCGCCGGGCTTCCGTGGCGCGGGCAAGTCGGCCGGTAAGATCCAGCTCCCATTGAAACGCCGCGCCAAGCCGATAGCGGGTCAGCCGGTCAATACCTGCGGCGGGCTGCTCCGCCTGTGCCAGTACCTGTTCCGAGGCCTCACCCGTGGCCGTCAAATGCGGGAGTTGATCCCGGCGGGCCAGGCGCAGCAACGCGGCGGCGCTTTCGTATCGGGCCAGCAGCGCGGCCAGGTTCTGGTTGTCGGCGAGGGCTAGCTGGATCAGGTGTTCGAGCGTCGGGTCCTGAAAGCCTTGCCAGAAAATCTGCGACGCCGATACCCCGGCATCAGCTGGACCCGCGACCGCCGCGTGAAAGTGATCCGGCATGGAATTCTGTGGCGGCCGGTAGTCCGGCCCCACGGCGCAGCCAGTCGCCAGCGCGCAGAGCAATAGAGGTACTAGCTTAGTCATGGGTCGCTCCAGAAGCGGTGGCAAGAGAAGGCACGGTATTCGGGTCGGCAGCGTGTATGGAACCGGAGCGAGTGGCGAAGCTGCGCAAGCCCACGTAAAAGACCGGGGTCAACAACAGCCCAAAGAGCGTCACACCGATCATGCCGGTGAAAACCGTTATTCCCATGGCACTGCGGACTTCGCTGCCGGCGCCGCTGGCCAGCATCAACGGGACCACGCCAGCAATGAATGCGACCGACGTCATGATGATGGGGCGCAGGCGCAGCCGACAGGCTTCGAGCGCGGCGGCCACAGTGGTGTAACCGCGCTTTTCCAGATCCCGGGCGAACTCGACGATCAGAATGGCGTTCTTGCAGGCCAGCCCCATCAGCACGACCAGGCCCACCTGCACAAAAATGTTGTTGTCGCCGCCCGTCATCCAGACGCCGAAGAGCGCGGCCAGCAGACACATCGGAACGATAAGCACGACCGACAGCGGCAGAATCCAGCTCTCGTAAAGGGCGGCCAGTACCAGAAACACCAGCAGCAGCGCCAAAGGGAATACCACGGCGGCGGCGTTGCCCTGGTTCACCTGTTCAAAGCTCAGGTCCGTCCACTCCAGCGTCATGCCGGCCGGTAACACCTGCGAAGCCACGGTGGTGACTGCCGCCAGCGTTTCGGCAGATGACAGTTGGGTCGGGTCTGACTGGCCTATCAGGTCCGCAGCGGGATAGCCGTTGTAACGGATTACCGGGTCTGGGCCAAAGCTCGTTTTCAGGCTGACCATGCTGCTCAGCGGTACCATTTCGCCGCGGGCATTGGCTGTGTAGAGATGGTTGAGATCGCTGGGCTCATCCCGAAACTGCGCATCCGCCTGGGCCATGACCTGGAAGGTCCGCCCAAAAAGGTTGAAGTCATTGATGTACTGAGAGCCGAAGTACAGTTGCAAGGTGCTGAAGAGATCATCCAGACGCACGCCCTGCGCCTTGGCTTTGGCCCGATCAACCACGGCATCCAGCTGTGGCACATTGGACTGGTAGGAGCTGAACGGGTAGAACATGCCGGGGGTCTGACTTAGCGACATCGCCAGAGTGTTCGTGGCGCTCTGCAATTCCCCGTAGCCGGCGGCCCGCCGGTCCTGCACATACAGTGAGTAGCCCGAACCTGCGCCCAGCCCGAATACCGGTGGCGGCATGAAAGTTACCGCAAAACCCTCCTTGATGGAGGCGAGCTTGCCATTGAGTTCTGCCGCAATTTCTTCGGCGCTGCGCTCGCGCTCGTCGAAATCGTCAAACAGAATAAACACAGTGCCGACATTGGGAGTATTGGTGCGCTGCAAGGCATTGAAGCCGACAAAAGCCGCAGCGTGGGCGACGCCTTCTGTTTCCAGAGCGATCTCGCTGACGCGGCGCGCTACCGCTTCGCTGCGGTCAAGTGATGCTCCCTCGGGCAGGCGAATATTGCCGACCAGGTAGGTTTTATCCTGAGTGGGGATAAAGCCGCCGGGCACCTGAGCAAACATCAGAGCGGTGGCACCCAGTAGCACCAGATAAACACCGAATACCAGGCCGCGACGTCCCAGGCTTGCGGCCACCGACCGTTCGTAACGCTCCGCGTTGCGGTGGAAGAAGCGGTTGAAAGGCCGGAACAGCCAGCCAAACAGGCGATCAATCAGACGCGCCGGAGCATCCTTCGGAGCGCCGTGCGGTTTGAGCAATGCCGCCGCCAGAGCCGGCGACAGGGTCAGCGAGTTGATGGCTGAAATGACGGTAGCGATGGCGATGGTGGTAGCAAACTGGCGGTAGAACTGACCGGTGATACCATCCAGGAATGCCATGGGAACAAACACCGCGCACAGTACCAGGCTGATAGCCACGATCGGTCCGCTGACTTCGCGCATGGCCTGATGCGCCGCAGCGAGCGGCGCGAGCCCCTCTTCGATATTACGCTCCACGTTTTCCACCACCACGATGGCGTCATCCACGACTATGCCGATGGCGAGCACCATGGCAAACAGGGTCAGGGTGTTGATGGAGAACCCCAGCAGCAGGAGCACGGCGAAGGTACCGACGATGGACACCGGCACTGCCAGCAGCGGAATCAGGGAGGCGCGCCAGGTTTGCAGAAACAGGATAACGACCAGAACCACAAGAGCGACCGCCTCCAGCAGCGTGGTGATGACGGCTTTGATGGAGGTGCTGACAAACACGGTAGGGTCGTACGCTACCTGCCAGTTCAAGCCTTCCGGGAAGTCCGCTTCGAGTTCGGCCATCTTCGCCCGTATTGCCGCAGACACATCCAGCGCATTGGAGCCAGGCGCCTGAAATATCGGCAGGGCAACGGCTTGCTGACCATCCAGCAGGGCCCGCAGGGAATCCTGGGAGGCGGCCAGTTCGATCCGGGCCAGATCGCGCAGGCGAGTAATCTGGCCGCGCTCGCCGGTCTTGATCACGATGTCTTCAAATTCTTCCACGCTTTGCAGGCGACCCTCGGCGTTTATCGAGATCAGCAGATCCGAACTGCCGGGCATGGGCGGGGCGCCAATCTGACCGGCCGAAACCTGGACGTTCTGCTCCTGCACGGCCGCAATAATGTCGCGGGCCGTGACCCCCAGCGATGCGGCCCGCTGGGGGTCGATCCAAAGGCGCATGGCATAGTCCCCGGCGCCGAACAGACCCGCCTGACCGACACCGGGAATGCGCGCCAGTTCGTCACGGATATGCAGCAGCGCGTAGTTGCGAATGTACGTCGAATCCAGAGTGCCATCGGGTGAAGTCAGATGCACCGCCATCATCAGGTTCGGTGACTGCTTCTGGGTAGAAACGCCGAGGCGGCGCACGTCCTCAGGCAGACGGGGTGAAGCCTGGGCCACCCGGTTCTGCACCTGCACCTGGGCCTGGTCGGGGTCGGTTCCCAGCGCAAAAGTGACTGTAATGGCAAGGCTCCCATCGCTGCCCGCCACTGACTTCATGTAGATCATGTCCTCCACCCCGTTAATGGCCTCTTCAAGAGGTGTGGCCACCGTTTCCGAGATGGTTTTTGGGTTGGCCCCGGGATAGCTGGCACTGACCAGGACGCTGGGCGGTACAACTTCCGGATACTCGCTAACGGGCAATGACGGAATACTGATCAGACCCACCACAAAAATGATGATGGACAGAACCGAGGCGAAAATGGGTCTATCAACAAAGAAACGCGAGAAATTCATGGCGCAAGCCTCCCTGAACGCCCCCGGCCGGAGGCGTAGTCGAATGAAGAAGTAACGACGTGTGACTGATTTAAACGATGATCTGTAAAGAGCTCAGCCGCCGGGGTGTTCGGGGACGAGACCCGCCGTGACAGGTGACTTGTCTGCGCGGTCCATGGTGACCAGCTGCGGTGAAACTTCCATTCCTGGGAAGACTATTTTCTGCAACCCGTTGACAGCGACTTTTTCACCGGGATTCAGTCCTTTTTCAATCACCAGCAGCCCGTGGAAGCGCGGCCCGGGTTCAATGAAACGACGCGACGCGCGGTTTTCATTATCCAGAACGTAGACGTAGCGCCGGTCCTGATCGGTCAGAACGGCTTTCTCGTCCAGCAAAATTGCCGGCCCGGCGCTTCCCAAGGGCATCTCCACACGGGCAAACTGGCCCGGTTTCAGTGCACCGTCCGGGTTGGGCACCAGTGCCCGGTACTGCAAGGTACCGGTGCGGCCGTCGTAGTGGTTGTCAATGAAATCCAGCTGACCGGTGAACTGATTGTCCACGCGCACCGGCGTACCTGCCTGTATCGCAATCGCATTGCGTACAGTCTGCTGATCCGGCTCGAAATAAACATGCAGCGGGTCAACTGAAACAAGGGTGGCGAGCACTGATGTATCCGCCGTGGCGAGATTGCCACGGGTCAATTGTGCGCGGCCAATCAGTCCGCTGAAAGGCGCGCGCACCTGTGTGTACTCGAGATCAAGACGGGCCGTTTGCAGCGACGCTTCGGCGGCATTGACCTCGGCTTTTGCAGCGAGCGCGGCCGAATTGCGCTGTTCCAGTTCTTCACCTGAAATCGCATTGCGATCAAACAATCGGCGAGCTCTGGCGGCCTCGCTGTCCGCCAGAGCAAACTGGCTCTGCGCCCGTTCAAGCTCGGCCTGGGCCAGTTGCGCCCGGGCCTGATAGGGGCGCGGATCAATGACAAAGAGCAGATCCCCTGCCTCTACCAGTGTGCCTTCACTAAAATGGATCTGTTCCAGGTAGCCGCTGACCCGTGGCCGCAGGGTGACGGTTTCCGGTGCGGCCACGCGGCCTGTAAAAGTGCCCCAGATGAGTACGTCTTCGCGCTGCACCGTCGCCACATGGACTTCCGGCGGAGGCGGGGCGTTGGCGGCGGCCTGACCTTCAGCTTCGCAACCGGCCAGGATGCCGGTCAGAGTAGTCGCCAGCAGAATGCTTACCAGCACCTGCCGGGCCGTTTCCAGGGTGTTCGAGCGTAGCGGAATGCTCGCCATGATGGCCTCCAGTGTATCCAGAAAAATTCTTGCGACGGCAGACAACGTACGTCGGCACTGGCGGTTACTTTAGAGATCCGGGTGCAGGGGCCGGTAGCGGATTACTGCACGCTGATTGCCTTATTCTGCAAAAATCGTGATAAACGCTTATTCCGCGCAATTCATTGGCGGGCTAAGAAGGGGCATGGAGATCTGCCTAAAAGTCCGCGATATGGGAGGATTGCGGGATTCTGCAGCATTCTTGCCTGATTCTGCAAAGCAAAAAATGCAGTTAGGCGGCTTACCTAATCCTGCGTATAATCCTTCGGCCAGCCTCCCGGAGGGATCATCGCCATGGCCGAAAGCATTGATCTTCTAAACAATCCAGCACAGCCCTTCATTGAACAATCCCGCAGTGAGTCAACCCGCACTGAGCAAGACCCCAGTGAACAATTCCGAAGTGAACAATTCCGAAGTGATCAGCCAAAATGCCGCCAGCTCGCCCGGCTGGTAATGCAGGAAATGCCGGGCACCGGGATTGCGGACACCGCCATACCCGGTCTGGCGCTGATTCGCGCCAACTCCCCCACCAATTGTGTCTGCGCGGTCTATCAACCTGCCCTGTGTGTCGTTGCCCAGGGGAGCAAAACTGTCAAGCTGGGCGATCGCGAAATCCTGTACGGACCACTGACTTACATGGTCTCGGCTATTGACCTGCCGGTGACGGGAAAGGTGATCAGCGCGTCGGAGGAAGAGCCGTATCTGGCGGTGAAGATCGCAATTGATCCCAAGGAAGTGGCGGAAATGGTATTGCAAATCGGCGACGCCGTGCCGGCACGCCGCGACGATTGTCGCTATGCCGCCTGCGGGTTGTCCATTGCGCCGGTGGATTTCAATATCCTCGACGCCATGACCCGACTGGTGCAGCTGCTTCAAACGCCCGGCGAAGCCAGCTTTCTGGCACCGCTGATCAGAAAGGAAATCATTTATCGGGCGCTGATCGGAGAAATGGGATCGCGGATGCGGGATTTTGCCATGGCCGATGGCCAGGCCCATCGCATTGCACGCGTGATCGAGATTCTCAAGTTCCGCTTTGCCGAACCGTTACGGGTACGAGAGTTGGCCGAAACCGCCAACATGAGCGAGTCCACCCTGTATCACACCTTTAAGGAGGTTACCCGCATGTCACCGGTGCAGTACCAGAAGCAGTTGCGCCTGCACGAGGCGCGCCGGCTGATGCTGAGTGAAGGGTTGGAGGCGAGTACCGCGAGCTATCGTGTCGGTTACGAAAGCCCCTCACACTTCAGCCGGGAATACAGCCGCATGTTTGGCGCGCCACCCAAAGCTGACGTCATGAAACTGCGGGGCATGGAGCAGCGCGCGTCCTGATCAGAGGTTCCCTGGGGCGGGTGGACCGTGACAAGCGGGTTCTGGTTACGCGACACTTGGCGCTGGATGGAACCGAGGCCCAATATTCATGAAACCTGACAGCGATGACCAGAGCCTGGCGTATTCTGATGCGCCAGGGCTCAACAAATTTTTACAGCGTCATTCCCTCAGCATTTTTTTTGTTCTGGTTTTCGCACTCACCTGGCCATTTCTGATCGCGGATGCGCTGGGATCGCACGGTCATTTTTCTTTCCGGTTGTCCGTTCCGTTGATGCTCGTCATGAGCTATATGCCGACGGTCGCAGCGCTTGTCATGACAGCGGCGCTGGGTGGCACAGCCGCCGTGCGTGAACTGCTCGGCCGGCTGCTGCGGTGGCGGGTGGGAGTGGGCTGGTATCTGGTCGCCATTTTCGGATTTGCAGCAGTCTGCCTTCTGGCGGTATGGCTGGGCAACGCCTGGGCCGGCAATCCTGAAGGGCCACTGCTGGGGCCGGATGCGGCAAAATCGTCCGCAGTGCAGCTGCTGATCATGGTGCCGCTGCTATTTATGGTGACTGGCCTGGTTAACGGTGAGGAAATTGCCTGGCGCGGGTTTGCGCTGCCGCGCTTGCAGGGTCGCTGGAATGCGTTGGTGGCAAGCATCCTGCTGGGACTGGTCTGGTCGTTATTTCATCTACCTCTTTTTTTCACCCTCGGCTCGCCCCTCGCATCAACCTTTGCGCCGTTGTATGTGCTCCAGACGGTCAGCGTATCCATTATTTTTACCTGGGTATTCAATAACACCCGCGGCAGTTTACTGCTGGCATATCTGCTCCACGCCGCCATCAATACCTGGACGCGGGTGCTACCTATTGAAAACGCCGCGCCCCAGGTCGGTTATCTGACGGTGGCTTTACTGTGCCTGTCGGCAGGGGTGATCGTTTGGGTGTATGGAGCGGAAAACCTGTCAAAACACGGCGCACGGTTCAGGCAATGACCGCGAGGTCTAGGGAACCTCTGATTAAGTCCGGACAGCGTCTGCGCGAG
>CAZXLJ010000115.1:0-10190 GCA_964641175.1 uncultured Cellvibrionaceae bacterium | reverse complement strand
ATCCGGGGTTGCGAATTGAAGGGATCTTGCGCACGATGTACGACCCGCGAATGAGCCTCACGGGGGATGTGTCGGCCCAATTGATGGAATATTTCGGAGATCGGGTTTATCGAACCTGCATTCCGCGCAACGTCCGGCTGGCCGAAGCACCCAGCTACGGTTTGCCGGTGATCAAATTCGACAAGCAGTCGAAAGGCGCACTGGCTTACCTGGCTCTGGCTGGCGAAGTGTTGCGGCGTAACGAGTCCAGCAAAACTGCGGTGCCTGCGGCCGTAGAGCCCTGAACGTACGGCGGCGACTTCGGTTCCCTGGAACCGAAACGGGCAATGAATCCCTTATGGCAAGCGTAATTCCAACTCCTCAGGATCGATCATGAACAAACCGGTAAAACGTAGAGGGTTGGGGCGCGGACTCGATGCGCTCCTCGGCGGCGGACACAGCAAAAATCCATCAGACGCGGCCAATCAGGCATTGAACGTGGCTGAGATGCCTGTTGCCGATGCTGGTCCGCAAGATGGCCAGATGCATCACCTCCCGGTTGAATTTTTACAGCGCGGCCGCTACCAGCCGCGCCGGGACATGCAGCCGGAGGCTTTGCAGGAGCTTGCTGATTCAATCAAGGCACAGGGCGTAATGCAGCCAATTGTCGTGCGGCCGGTTGGCGATAAACGCTACGAAATCATTGCCGGTGAACGGCGCTGGCGAGCCAGCCAGCTGGCGGGCATGGAAACTGTACCCGCCATAGTACGGGATGTCAGTGACGAAGCGGCCATTGCCATGGCGCTTATTGAAAACATCCAGAGAGAAGATCTGAATCCGGTCGAAGAAGCGCTGTCATTGAAGCGCCTGCAGGATGAATTCGGGCTGACTCATCAGGAAGTGGCCGATGCAGTCGGGAAATCGAGAACCGCTGTGTCCAACATTCTCCGTCTGCTTAATCTCACCGAAGATGTTCGCATCATGCTCGAACGCGGTGATATCGAGATGGGACATGCGCGCTGCCTGCTGACGTTGCCGGCCGACGCCCAGCGTCTGCTGGCTCGAAGAATTGTCGCCAAGGGGCTGTCGGTCCGGCAGGCTGAGGCACTGGTGCGCAGTTTTCTCAGCACGCCTGCGGAAGGTGAAGAAGTCCGCCCCAATGCCGATATTCTGCACTTGCAGGAAGGTTTGTCAGAAAGAATTGGCGTGCCGGTGGAGGTCCAGCACTCTGCCAAAGGTTCCGGTCGGCTGGTTCTGAAATACAACAGTCTCGACGAACTTGACGGGATTCTGCATCACATGGGCTACAAGGTGTAGTGATCGCATTATCCGGATCGTTTACCTAAAAATAACGGCTGACGGTGACCCGGAGTCCGAGCTCCTTCCGGCGGGTTTCCGGATGAAAATAGGTCAGGCCGGTCGGCGCACCATTTTCCGACAGGCTGGCCTGATCGCTTCGCCGGGTTGACCTCGATACGTACCGGGGCGTCACTGCGATGCTCCAGTGGTTCGGCAGATACCTCAAAAACTCCATTTCCGTTTCAATTGAATGATCCCGCCCCGTATCCAGTCGGGCATTGTCCAGCGAGTTGGGAAAGCGGATGTCCAGCTTTGAATCAAAACTGGTGGTGAGGCGGGTATCCCATTTCACGCGCATTGAGCCGTCTTCATAAAATACCAGGTCGGCGCCGGCGATTCCGTAAAGGTTTTCCTGGGTTTCCACGAGACCCTGGATTGGACCGGCCTCACGAATATCACGCTCCGTGGTGCGGCGACCAACACCTGCGTAGAGGGCGCCGCGGGAGTAGCTTCGTCCCAGAAGGACGCTAAAGTCCCCGATGTCGTACTGGGTGCGGGTAGACATTGACTGGCCGAGCTGGCTCAGGCCTTCATAGTCAATCGAGCTCTTGCTGAAGGTGAATGACGCTGCGAGATACACATCGTTGGGCCGGCGATATCCCAGTGTCAGGCCTCCGTACAAAAGGTTTCCCTCTTCGGAGTTGATGACACGGCCATCAACCCGTTCGGTAAATTCCACATCGGCAATTTCCCCACCCAGACTCATGTAGGGACCATAAGGCGCGGCATGACCGTCGACACTGGCCAGCGAGCTGCCGGTAAATGCCGTGAACAACATAAACTTCAGGGGGTATGACACCGTTTCGACTCCATTAAAAAAGGCCCTGAGAGGGCCTTTTTTCTACAGTTCCTGAACCTTTTTGATCGAAGTAGTGATCAGCTCTGCCCAGGTTCTCGACACGGTCTCGATGATTCTGCCATCGGTGATGGAAAACAACTGAATCGTCAGGGTGCCATCGTCTTCAACAGAAACGGTCGCAATTTCACTATCGCCATAGATACCGAGAGAGCCGTCAGTAGGCCAGCCGTAACCTTTGCCGGTCAGTGGTGAAACCGTGCTGAATTCAACCATGGCTTCCTCCCCGTCGACATTGCGCTCAAAGCGGCCATCGAAGCGGTAGCGGTAATCCTGGGTGTCCAGATCGACGATCTTGACGAAGGAAAACTGGTCTACCCGATCCGGGACCTCAGGGACGGTGCCACTGTAAAGGGTGGAGGTTCCGGAGCTGGAGGCGATTTCAGTCATGATGACCCGGCCGTCTTCGCTGCTGGTCTTGTAGCTCAACTCCGAATCCATAATGTAAGGATAAAAACCTTCCTGTTCGATCACGAGGTTTTCAGCGGTAACGGAGGCCGAGAAATCATACATGTTCGGGGTGGCAAGATCGGAAATCATACCTTCGAAATTTACCCGGAAAACGCCATCGAGCCAGGTAGGTCCCTGATGACATTCCTTGAAATCACTGACCACCGATACTCTCATGACGTTGTTAAAATCGAGGAGTATGTTGTTATTGGAGTTCTCGAGCTTGCCGGTCATGGAATAGGAACCGTTAGTCTGGCAGGCGAGGGAATCGAGATTCACAACCACACCGCTGGCCATATTGATGATGCGGGAGCTTTGAGGAACGGTAACGTTTACAGCCCGGTCGACTGCGGTAAGGCTGCTATCGCTGATCAGCAAGGTTTGCAGCGCCATGGCGGCAACATTTTCGTAATTGTCGGTCGTCAGGCGGACGGGCGGCAGATTGCTTACGTGATCGGTTGCTTTGTCCGGTTTGTCCGGAGATTCAGATAGTGCGGTAGCACCGGAATTCCCACCATTGTCACAGCCGCTCAGGCCGATAACCAGCAAACTCGCGGCTGCCCACATTGAATTCATGACTCGCACTTGATGTTCTCCGCTATTTATAGTTTTAAGACACTGGAGTAGACCCTGCGCCCTTGCTCATCAAAGCTCGCTCCACGCGCATGTAACGCGTGGGTCGGACCAGTCACCGTTACACCCCGCCAATTGCTTCGGACCAATTCCGCCGATCCAGAACGCGCTTTTGAGAAGCGGGTCTCGCTATGGAGGTCGGGGTAGTATAAGCACGGCTGCTCGATAAAAATCGGTAGGACATCATAAATCTGATGAATGCTGGCGCACAAATCTGCGGGACCGGAAGACTGCGAGAGGATACCACGCTAAAACAACGCGCTTCGGACGGATGTGCCCAGAGTCAGCAGCTATTCGAGATGTGTGAGGAGTACCGCGACTGCGGAAGTCGAGTGGAATTCAGCGGTGTCTGCGCAGTGGCGGTCCCGAAAGCTTACGGCGCGGCTTTAATGAAGCGACTCCAGCCGGATCGAATATTGAATGCCCAATCGGATTCGCCTTTTTCCGAACCCATCGGCTGCAAATGCCGGTGCGTCTTGACCACGGAACCGACGGCTTCTTTCTGTCTGCTGTTCACATCGACATAGAACAGATGTTTGCCCGACTCCAGATATTGCCGAAACCGCTGCTGTTCCTGACTCGGTTGCTGAAACCCTTTCAGGCCGCCTTCCCAGGTACAGAATCCAAGCACGATGACACACAGTGTGCCTACCATTAACCAGGAGGTCGCAGCTTCCACGCCAAACAGCCAGAAGCCGATAATCAACGCGGCTACAATGGCGAGCCCCGTCAGAAAGCCTCGGCCCATTGCCGTCACGACATTGGTTCTCTGGATCGAAAGTGTATTCACCAGCCCCGCCTTGTCGATTTCAGCATCCGCCATGGACAAAAGATGCATTTGCAGGGGCGAGATCCCGTAGGCTTTCAGGTCGTCTTCTACGGCTGCCAGGTCGTCCAGGCTATCGGTAACAAAGTAGTAGCGCTTCATAATCACCTCCCGGTTGTTCGGAGAAACCTTGATCCTGCCCACCTTGGGAACCTCTGATTAAATCCGGACAGCGTCTTTGCCGCACCTGGCCGGCCGTACCCTACGGGGCTTGCATCGCTTTGCGAGCTCTGCGTTGGAACTTCCCGGCAGGCAGTCAGCATGCCTTCGAAGCGCCGCCTGGATCTCACAAAGCGCTGTAAGACAGACGCTATTCGGACTCAATCAGAGGTTCCCTAGACGAGCTTCGGACATAATCGGCGGCTCCGGGGTTTTATACTGTATTGCCTCGGTCTCAGATGACCACGTTCAGCAGAAGCGACTTAATCCGCACGAAACGACCCTTTTGAGACATCCTGATTAAAACTGTAGCGGTTAACTGTTGATCCGTCCGCCCTTAATACCTATAATCCGTCTCGCTTTGCCCGGGGGAACCTGAAATGGCTGGATTTTCACGTGGCAAGTGCACATAAGAGCGTCCAGAGGCATATAGCCGATCTCCAAATATCCCTGCTGCCAGCATCAACACAGGCCAGACTCCGCAAGGCGTTAATGACCTGGATGGCTGACTTTGGGCGGTGAGAAATGATGGTGGAGAGTAAGCGTAAGAAGCAGGTTTTCCGGCCTGTCTTATGGTCACTGTCGTTTCAGGTATTGGTTCTGGCTATATTAAGTGCGCCGTTATCCCTGATTGATCAGCAGTTGATGCGGTCAGCGGCAATAGGTGGGCTGATATTTATCATCCCCAACACCTATTTTGTCTTTTATGCGCTCCGCTACCGTGGAGCATCCCAGGCAATATTGATCGCCAAATCCTGCTATCAGGGTTTGATGGGCAAACTTGCGCTGAACTCGGCAGGATTCGCTCTGGCTTTCGGGCTTGGGTGGGACCTGCACGCGCTGACGCTGTTCCTCGCATACGGGGTGATGGTGCTGGTGCAGATAATTCTGGCTGCGAAAATGAGCGGCCGCATAGCAGAGCAGTAGCTGGAAGCTTGCAGATGAAGCTTTCGAGGGTGATCTGATCTGTTCTTCTGACCGGTTAACGCGCTGATTACGGTGTACGAAATATGGTAACCCAGTCAGCTTAAAACGAATTTACTGATAGTGTTTATCGTTATGGCGAGTGATGCTCCAACATCGATTGAATATATTCAGCACCATTTACAGAACCTGGTTTTAGGCAAATTGCCAGCCGGCTATGTGCGTGCCGATGGCACCACCGTTGCAGAAACCGGGTGGACCTTTGCACATTCCCCGCAAGAGGCGACGGATATGGGATTCTGGTCCCTGAACGTCGATACACTCGGCTGGAGTATCGTGCTGGGAATCATACTCTCGGTGGTTTTCTATTTTGCCGCACGAAGGGCGACGACGGAAAAGCCGACGGGTCTGCAAAGCTTTGTTGAACTCGTGGTGGATTTTGTAAACAGCAACGTCAACGACATTTTTCACCACAAGAATTCGTTTGTCGGACCTCTGGCCTTGACCATATTCGGCTGGGTCTTTTTGATGAATTTGATGGACCTGATACCCGTCGACTGGCTCCCTGTGACCGCGGCTTTCATCGCGAATGACCCTCACTTGTATTTCAAGGTGGTACCGACGACCGACCCCAATGCGACTCTCGGCATGGGTTTCACCATCTTGCTGCTGATGATCATTTTCAGTATCCAGAGAAAAGGGTTCATGGGGTTCATCAAGGAATACACACTGCACCCGTTCCACACCAAAAACATGCTTGTAAATATTCTGCTTATGCCGTTTAACCTGGTACTGGAACTGTCGGCCTTGCTGGCGAAGCCGATAGCTTTGGGTCTGCGGTTGTTCGGTAACATGTATGCCGGGGAAGTTATCTTTATTCTTATTGCCTTGATGTACGGCGCCGGTCTGCTGTTTGGCATATTCGGTGGGGTACTGCAATGGGCATGGGCAGTCTTCCATATCCTCATCATCACCTTGCAGGCATTCATCTTTATGGTGCTTACCATTGTTTATATGGGCATGGCACACGATGACATGAGTGAAGAGCACTAACTCTTTGAACGGCGTCCATTGATCGATTTATTAACTCGAAATTACTAATTTAACTTGAAACTACGGAGATAAATGTAATGGCACAAGCACTTGTTTATTTTTCAGCAGCTCTTCTGATCGCGGTAGCGGCACTGGGTACGGCTTTGGGCTTTGGCGCTCTGGGCGGAAAATTGCTTGAAGGCGCGGCTCGACAGCCGGAGCAGGGTCCTTCTCTTCAGGGCAAAATGTTCTTGATGGCGGGCCTGCTGGATGCGGTACCAATGATCGGCGTTGGTGTCGCCATGTACCTGATCTTCGTTGTTGCTCCTGGCATCACCGGTTAAGTGACCTCACCCAAATACGCGACGGACAAAATGAGGTGTTGGTGTGAACATTAACGCTACGCTTATAGGCCAATCGATAACGTTCCTTGTATTCGTGCTTTTTTGCATGAAATTCGTTTGGCCTGCGCTCCTGTCTGTAATGCAGGCAAGAGAGCAAAGAATTGCTGAAGGTTTGCAAGCGGCAGAGCGAGCTCACAAAGATCTCGACTTGGCCCAGCAACTGGTCAGCAAAAAACTGAAAGAAGCGAAAGATCAAGCGGCAGCCATTGTGGAGCAGGCTAACAAGCGTGCGAACCAGATAATCGAGCAAGCCAAGGCGCAGGCAGAAGTTGAAGCCGGTCGAATCAAGGTTGCAGCCTCGGCTGAAACGGATCGTGAAATTGCTCGCGCCCGCGAACAACTGCGCGAAAAAGTTTCGGTTCTGGCTTTGGTGGGAGCAGAAAAAATCCTTGCCAGCACGATTGACCTTACAGCGCATAACAAGATGCTGGATAAACTGGCCGCGGAGCTATAACGGTTACCCCTATGGCAGAGAATATTACCTTGGCTCGACCTTACGCTCGTGCGGCTTTCGAAGTGGCAAGAGACAGCAGGCAACTGGATCAGTGGATGAGCATGCTTGCTACCGCAGCGCAAATAGCCGATACGCCAAAAGTCCAGGCCCTGTTGTCGTCCCCATCCATTGCGGCAGAGACGAAAGGTTCTGTCATGGTCGAGCTGTTGGGTGGTGGCGCAGGAAGTCCGGCAGGCGGGGCGGGCAGCCCCTTGAATAATTTATTCGATGTTTTGGCGCGTAACGATCGTCTCGAACTGCTACCGGAAATTGCACGTCTGTTCCATGTCATGAAGACACAGTACGAGAAGCAGATCGAAGTGGAAGTGATCAGCGCGTACCCCGTCAGCGCCGAACTGCAAAGTAAATTGATTGTGGCGTTAAAGCGGAAGCTGGAAAGAGACGTAAAGGTTACTACCAGCGTTGATGAAAGTTTATTGGGCGGTGCGGTGATTCGTGCCGGTGACACCGTAATTGATGGCTCAGTCAAAGGACGTTTGTCCAAATTGGCTGACGCGCTTCACGCCTAACAGGATTTGAGGAAAGAGAGCAATGCAGCAGCTGAATCCTTCAGAAATTAGCGAAATTATCAAGCAACGCATAGAAAAGCTGGACCTGGCAGTAGAAGCACAGAACGAGGGAACGGTCGTTTCGGTAACCGACGGCATTATCCGGATCCACGGTCTTGCCGACGTCATGTACGGTGAAATGATCGAGTTCGAGGGAGGGGTTTTTGGAATCGCTCTCAACCTGGAGCGCGACTCCGTGGGCGCGGTGGTTCTGGGTGATTACAAAGAAATTGCCGAAGGCCAGGTGTGCAAATGTACCGGTCGTATTCTGGAAGTACCGGTGGGTGAAGAATTGCTGGGACGCGTTGTGGATGCGCTCGGTAATCCCATCGACGGCAAAGGCCCGATTAACGCGACCATGACCGATGCGGTAGAAAAGGTCGCACCGGGTGTAATCGACCGTCAATCCGTCGATCAGCCGGTACAGATCGGTCTGAAGGCGATCGATGCCATGGTTCCGATTGGCCGCGGTCAGCGCGAGCTGATCATCGGTGACCGCCAGACCGGAAAGTCCGCCATTGCGGTCGATGCCATCATCAACCAGAAAGGCACCGGCGTTAAGTGTATCTATGTGGCCGTGGGCCAGAAGGCATCGTCCATTGCCTCCGTAGTGCGCAAGCTGGAAGAGCACGGCGCCATGGCGCACACCATTGTGGTTGCGGCAGCAGCTTCCGACCCGGCGGCCATGCAGTTTCTGGCACCCTTCGGTGGTTGTACCATGGGTGAATACTTTCGCGACCGTGGTCAGGATGCATTGATCATTTATGACGATCTGACCAAGCAGGCCTGGGCCTATCGCCAGATTTCCCTGTTGCTGCGACGCCCGCCAGGCCGTGAAGCCTATCCTGGCGACGTGTTCTACCTGCATTCTCGACTGCTCGAGCGCGCTGCCCGGGTCAATGCCGGATATGTAGAGAAGTTCACCAACGGCGCCGTGGTTGGCAAAACCGGTTCATTGACGGCTCTGCCGATTATCGAAACCCAGGCTGGTGACGTGTCCGCATTCGTTCCAACCAACGTGATTTCCATCACCGACGGGCAGATTTTCCTTGAAACCAGCCTGTTCAACGCCGGCGTCCGTCCTGCGATGAACGCAGGTATCTCGGTATCCCGGGTTGGTGGTGCGGCGCAGACAAAAATTGTCAAGAAGCTCTCCGGCGGGATTCGAACCGCATTGGCGCAATATCGTGAACTGGCAGCATTCTCGCAGTTTGCTTCGGATCTCGATGAAGCTACCAAGTCACAGTTGTCTCACGGTCAACGCGTGACCGAACTGATGAAACAACGACAGTATTCTCCGCTTTCCGTTGCCGATATGGCGGTGGTTCTGTATGCCGCCAACGAAGGTTACCTGAAAGACGTCGAAGTCGAGAAAGTGGGTTCATTCGAAAAATCGCTTCTGGAATACATGCGTAGCAGCCACGCTGAACTGATGCAGAACATCAATCGCACCGGCGACTACAACGATACCATCGCGAGCTCCTTCAAAACGGCTCTGGACACTTTCAAGTCCACCCAGACCTGGTAGAAGCCTTTAATGATGTCGTCGGCCGCTTCGCGGTCGACAGTCCTGAGAGATAGAACGAATGGCCAGCGGAAAAGAGATACGTACCCAGATTGGTAGTATTAAAAATACGCAGAAAATTACCAGTGCCATGGAGATGGTCGCCGCGAGCAAAATGCGTCGGGCTCAGAACCGGATGGAGCGTGGCAAGCCATACTCTCGCCGGATCCGCAAGGCGGTCGGCCATATGGCAAATGCCAACCCGGAATACAAGCATCCGTTCTTGCAGGACCGGGTCGTCAAGCGGGTTGCATACATCATCATTTCAACGGATCGCGGTCTTTGCGGCGGTCTGAATATCAATCTTTTCAAGAAAACCCTGCAACATGCCAAGCGCTGGAGTGACCAGGGCGTCGCCGTCGATTTCTGTCTGATCGGAGCCAAAGCTCTTTCTTTCTTCAACAGCATTGGTGGAAACGTGATCGCCAGTGTCCGGGATATCGGAGAAGAGCCCACCATCGCCAGTCTGATAGGCAGTACCAAAGTGGTGCTGGATGCCTATGCGGATGGCGGTGTTGATCGGGTGTTTCTGGCCAGTAACGAGTTCGTCAACACCATGACTCAATCCCCCCAGGTGGAACAGCTGGTTCCATTGGTGCCGGTTGACGATGACAAGTTGAAACGGCAGTGGGACTACATCTATGAGCCGGACGCCCAGTTTCTGATGGACGGGTTGTTGCGCCGCTATCTGGAGTCACAGATTTATCAGGCGGTTGTAGAAAACGGGGCATGCGAGCAGGCTGCGCGGATGATCGCAATGAAGAGCGCTACCGACAATGCCGGAGAGCTGATCGGTGACCTGCAGCTGGCTTACAACAAAGCCCGTCAGGCAGCGATTACGCAGGAACTGTCTGAGATCGTGGGCGGTGCAGCCGCAGTCTAGTGAGCAGATTCAGAATATTCGATTCAGTTAGAGGAAAATTTGATGAGTAGCGGACGTAT
>CAZXLJ010000114.1:0-10293 GCA_964641175.1 uncultured Cellvibrionaceae bacterium | reverse complement strand
GGGTCCGCAACAGGGCCAGGTTTTCGCGTGCGGTAGCCGGATCATCGAACTCCAGCGCCGGCGCGCTGACTTCCGCGATGATATTCGCCTGGGTGGTCAGGTCGCGGATCAGGTTGTCGTGATACGCCCGCACGTCGTAGACGAGCATGACAATTCCATAAACCAGCAACGCGATGAAGGTCGTGGCCATAACCACCACCATCAGCTTGTTGGATATCGAATGGCGGATGTACCGCAACATCAAATATCTTCCTGATCGACGGTGGACGCGACTGAAAGCAGCCGGGCACTCAGCTTGACGCCGGCGCGCTGGGCATTGACGAGGGAAACATCGAAACCCATGCGCCCATCGACGGCGCGCAGGTTGATAGTACTTCCCTGTGGCAAACCTTCATCTTTTTCGGTTACGACGAGAAAGGACCGCTGCTCGGCGAGGTGGACGATACGCTGAAGGTTTTTCTGCGCATGCCTGCCGACGAACACGATATGCGGATCCCCGATCTGACGGGTCGTGCTGGCACTCTGGACTTCGATCGGGCGATCGCCCACAGTCCGGTTCTCGGTGAGCTCCCGCAGCTGCCGGCCTACGGACGAGGCTCCCACCACTGCAATTCTGAAAGGGTCTTCACTGCCCGCGAACGAATCTGGCGGCCAGTCGATATAACTGAGAAATTTGTATAGCATCGCTGCTTTCACCTGGTATTCCAGTATGTTTTCCGCCGCAGCGGGCTGCCCCTCGATGCCCGCAAACAACCCGCCGCCAGCCAATATAACTACCGCCAGAACAGCCATGGCTCGCCCGACCAGCGATTTGAAAATGGAAAAAACCGATGCGCGCCAGCGCTCTGTCCCCCTGACGAGGAATTTCGGGCGCTGCAATTTACCCCGGGAGCCACTGTTCGCCATCAGGCGCCTCGCGTTCGGTGTATTTGCCGGAAGAATTCGGGTGCGGCCGCAGTGAGGATTCCCAACCGGGCGCCGGAACCTGGCTCCGCTCGCGACGCAGTCTGACTACCGGAATACCCCAGAGACCAGCCACGAAACGACGGTTTCACCATGAATGAGCACCTGGTTTGAACTTAGGAATCTCTGGGGGTTTGCCTGAACCTGCATGTTCAGCAAACAGCTTCGGCACGCATGCTCAGAAAGCAAGCCGAAAAACCGGGCATTGCAGACCCGCCGCAATGCAGGCCGGACTGCGACGGCGCGGCGCTCTAAAAAGTCGCGGGGAGATTGTTCCCCCGTGCGCTCGACGCCCGCGGATGGTGCGCTCAGATGATAAACCATTTGATTACCCTGTCAACGAAACTCCCTGCCGCTGCCGCCCCCTTCCACCGCGATCACAGGGCGTATTAACGCGTTATGGATAGGCAACGGCTGCTGCCAGTGATAATATCGGCCCACATCCCGCGTACCTGATTCTCATGGAAACACGCTCCGGTTTGCGACAATGGTCTGCGCGGCCGCGCCGGTATTCCCGGACGCGTCTGCGACGCACCTTTGCACTGCTGCTGGGCTTGGTGCTGCTGTTGCCACACGTGAGCGATTCAAGGGAATTAGACAACGAGATCAGCGGCTTCGTGCTCGACCAGACGATAACAAGACTTGGGCACGACTTCAGCGCTTATCTCAGCCAGTACCGCAACGCCAACAATCTTGGCGAATATAATCTGGCCGTTTATGAGCGGCCGTCTGCGCGCTGGGGTAATTACATCTGGGTAGAGTACAACCGCACCCGAGTCTTTTCGCTGTTTATGTCGCCGAGCCGGACCAACGTCCAGAGTGTTGCCGAACAGGCTGCCCGGCAGATCCATAATGAAATTCTCAGACAGGAGTTACTGTACCGCTTGATTCCGGACGCCGACCTTGCCGGCGACGAATTCTAGAACCTTAACGCCCATCAGGGAGGTTCAAGTGATCAGACCACTGAAAGTCGGGGTATTCAAAACCACGTTATCTAAAACCGGTCGGGCGCTTGGCACGATAACGCTTGCCATTGCAGCCCTGCCACTGCAGGCCTCGGAGCTGATCTACAATCCTGTCAATCCAAGTTTTGGCGGCAATCCCCTGAACGGCAGTTATCTTCTCGGCACCGCGCAGGCGCAGAACGATCATGGTGCCGGCACCGGTTCCCGCTTCTCGGAACGATCCAGCCTTGACCGCTTCGCCAGCTCCCTCGAATCCCGCCTGTTGAACCAGCTGATCGGCGATATCGGCGAGGGCAACTCAGGCACCCTCGTGACGCAGGATTTTGTCGTCGAAATTCTGGATGAAGACGGCTTTCTGACCGTGCTCATCACGGATCTGCTCACCAACGAAACAACCGAGATCGAAGTGCAGGGACTCAGTCCCAACTGACGCCGGCAGCGGATTTGATCCGCACCCCAGGTTCACGACCCATGCATGGGATAACAAGGGCAATGACTACACACACTGCGCAAGGAACTTCATCGGGCACGCAAGCCGGCATGGACTGCCTGGCAGCTGCGCCGCGCTTTCTGTGTTTGTTGATGCTTGCTCTGGTTCTGAACGGTTGTTCCGCATTCCGCTCGACCTTGCCGCCAGCGATCGGCGATCCTCACCTGACACCTCGCACCGGTACGTTCGCCGATCTCACCTCCCTGCCCCGGCCTCGCGGACCGATTATCGTCAGCGTCTATGGGTTCCGGGACCAGACCGGTCAATATAAATCGTCGCCGGCCAGTTCCTTCTCCACGTCAGTGACCCAGGGCGCGACGGCCATGCTTGTAGAAGCCCTGGGCAATTCAGGCTGGTTTGTTCCGCTGGAGCGTGAAGGTCTGCAAAACCTGCTGACCGAACGCAAGATCATTCGCGCGGCTCAGGAAAAAGCAACCGGAAAGGCTGTGACCGATGCGGATTTTCCCTCCCTGATGGCTGCGGACATCCTTCTGGAAGGCGGCATTGTGGCCTATGACACCAATGTCGCCACGGGTGGCCTGGGCGCGCGGTATTTCGGGATTGGTGGCGCCGAGCAGTATCGGGTCGATCAGGTGACTGTGAACCTGCGGGCGGTCGACATCCGCTCCGGTCAGGTTTTGCATAGTGTGCTGGTCAGCAAAACCATCCTGTCGAAAGAAATCACCACCGGCATTTACACTTTTATCGACCAGAAACGATTGCTGGAATACGAATCGGGCATGACTCAGAACGAGCCGGCCCAGCTATGTGTTCTGGCGGCCATAGAGTCGGCCGTCATTCATCTCGTTTCTGACGGAGTGCGCAAAAGACTCTGGGCGCTCGCCGATCCGAAGGAGCAGTCCCACGAACTTCTTGCGCGTTATTCAAGTACGGCAAGACAACCGTCTGCCGTAAACAGCGAATTTCCTCAATGATCAGGAGGCCGTCCGTGCATCTGTCAGCCAGGTCAACAGGGCTCGCCCTGCCCTTCTTTCACAGGCCTCTTGCCGCGCTGGCACTGGGCGCAGCCTTAGTGGCAATGCCGGCCCGCAGCCAGGATCTCAGCGATTATCAGGAACTGGGTGTGCAGGAATTCGGTGCGAGCGAACTGGCGGGGCTGGAATTGCCGGCCGGTGCCGTCATCAGCCAGACGGGTGAAGAGCTGACCGCCCTCATCGAGCAAACCGGCTTGGACCACGGTGCCCATGTGCAGCAGCAGGGCGCATTATTGCACGCCACCATCATTCAGGATGGCAGCGGACACCGCGCCTGGCTGGAGCAGTCCGGCAGCGGCCACATCGCCGGGATCGAGCAGTCGGGAGAATGGCACTACGCGGCACTGATGCAGGCAGGCTTCGACAATCGCGCAGTCATCGTGCAAACCGGCTCGGGTCATGAGGCTGCGATCGAACAGATCGGCAACGGCAATCTCGCCGAAATCCAGCAAAATGGCGTTGGCCTGTCGATGTCGATCCGCCAGGAAGGCGATAACCAGAGCGTCCGCATCATCCAGAACAATTAGGGCCTGTTGGCACCAACAGTGGTTGAAAGGGAATCTCCGCTTAAGTTCGAACTTAACCAGAGATCCCCGAGGGTTCTTCATCACGCGACCGGTTCCCGGTCAGCAACCTTTCGGGATACCCCGCCCGTACGGAGGCGGGCCACCCCATACCCGTCGCATCCGTATGCCGTCGCGCGGCTCTCACTTCAACTCACGAGGTTTGCCATGACGACTATTCCCAGAGTTTCACTTCAACCCGGATTCCGCACTTTCCCGTGTCTGTCCGCACTGGCCATTGCCCTGTCCGCTGCCGTGGTGTCACCCGGCAGCCTGGCCCAGGCGGAATTCATTCCGACATCGGCTGATCAGACCGGTTACCAGAACGCGCTGACTGTCGACCAGCAGGGCGGTGGCCAGATGAGCGCGACTGTTTACCAAAGTGGCGAAAGCAATAACCTGACGGCGGGTCAGTCTTCTGTGGAGGGTGCCACGCTGGCCGTCACCGTACGACAGGAAGGCAGCAGCCACAATGCCAGCGTTGTCCAGTCTTCCGAGAATGGCTCTCAACAGGTGGTCCTGCTGCAGTCGGGCAATCAGAATGAAGCGAACCTGCAACAAACCAATACCCAGACACTGGCAGCAATGCAGATCAGCCAGGACGGAGCGCTCAATAATATCGTCGCCTCCCAGGTGGATTCCTCCGAATCGACATTAACAGCCAGCCAGGTCGGCGACGGCAACAGCACCACGGTGTACCTCGAAGGCGGTTCAAACACCACGATCTACCAGGAGGGTAACGAACAGATACTGTTAATCGATCGTCAGACCAGCAATCTCACGGTCAATCAGGCCGGCATCGGCAATATCACGGAACTGTCAGTCAATGAAAGCGACGGCCCCAATGATTTTTTCATCACCGTAAATGGTGAGCACAACGTTTTGAGACTGAATGCGGAAATCGCCACTTTGTATCATGAAACACCTCTGCAGGTTACCCAGACCGGCAACAACAACCTCGCCGAACTGGATTATCAGGGTGTGATCCTGCTGACCTCGGAGATAAACCAGAGCGGTGACAACAACACAATTGCCCTGTCAGTCACCGACGGCACCTGGGTGACAGCCAATATCAATCAGGAGTGGGCCACCAGCTCCGTGGTGGAAATGGATCTCAGCCCGTTCAGGTCACTACGCACTTACGTTAATCAAAGTTCCGAGGGCGGCTCCATCTCGGTTTACGATTACGGCAGTGAAAATACCGATCAGACTTTGATTCAGGAAGGCATCGGCGGGCAGATCAATCTGCACAGCTCATCCACCGAAGGCAGTGTAATCACCGTAATGCAGCAATCATCGGCACCCGGCAATGTGATAGACATTCAGATTAACGGCGGCCTCAGCTCCGAGGGCGGCGGCGCCACGGAAACCATGGATATCCATCAACTGGATGTCGCCAGCTCTACCGCCATAGTTAACCAGAACGACATTGAGGGGACTCAGGTCCGCATTCTCCAGAGCGGTGGCGCTGCCGGCAATGAGAACCTGTATGCCGAAATCACCCAGATAAACCCGGGTTTCGAACAAATCCTCTCCGCGGCCTCTATAGAACAATCCGGTTTGAATCAGCTGGCCAGCATCCATCAGGAATCATTCGCCCCTTATGCGCAGATCCTGCAGTCGGGATCGGGCAACACGGCCCATATTGAGCAGTTCGCTTCTGACAGCGCCCAGTCCGCCTCTATTTCACAGACGGGTGAAGGCCACCTGGCGGAGATCTCGCAGCATTAAGGAACCTAGGGGAACCTCTGATTAAGTCCGAATAGCGTCTGGCTTACAGCGCTTTGCGAGATCAAGGCGGCGCTTCGAAGGCATGCTGACTGCCTGTCGAGAAGCGCCAACGCAGAGCTCGCGAAGCGATGCAAGCCCCATAGGGCGCGGCCTTGTTAACCCGCCGGGCAACGAATGCCGGCGGGCTGCAACGGCGGTATTCACCCTCGGGTTTGCATGGCGAGCTCCCCACACACTCAGCTTTTTGTAGTTCACCGGTTATTTCCTATACTGAATCCGTGACATGTTCGCTTTCGGGACGAATAACGCGTGCGCGTTTTTTCAAGTGCCGACGCCATAGCCAGAGCCAATCAACAGGAGCTCAACACTTGGACTTGCTCAGACTCAGAAATGTATCCATTAGAAGCAAAGTTCTGCTGATTCCCCTGGTGGGCGCCGTGGGCTTTATCGCCTATCTCACCATCAGCGTGTACTTCATGCGGGACACCATGACGCTTCTGACTGAGGCACGCACGCAGCACTTTCCTATTTTGCAAATGTCCCAGGCCAACATGAACCGGATGTCGAGTATTCAGGAATCGCTGTCATTCGCCGTCAGTTCGGGGGAAAAGGAGGTGCTTTCCCAAGTGCGGACAGTTGCCGAGCAGTTTCGGGTTGCCATCCAGGAAGGTATCAAGCACGACCCCGCCTCCCGCACCGAGCTGAACAGCATTCTGGAGGCATTCAACAGTTACTTTACCGAGTCATACGGCATCTCGGCCGGCATGATCGATGAAACCATCGAGTTCTCCAGCCTCGCGTCGCGAAGCACGGCAATGACTCAATCACTGCAGCGGCTGGAAACTCTGCTGCAAGCCCTGTATGACAATCGTCTTGAACGCTTCAACGCCGCCTTCACGACCGCCAATGAAAGTACGGCCAAACTGACCTCTATCGGTATCCTGCTGTGCGCGGCGACCCTGGCCATGCTGTTCGCGGTAGCCATTCCCATCAGCAGCATGATCCGCTCCAGCGTCGTTCAGGTTATCAATGCCCTGAAAAATATCGCAGAGGACAACGGTGACCTCACCATGCGCATTCAAAGCCGCAACAACGATGAGATCGGCGAGCTGGTCCGGTGGTTCAACATGTTCATGGAGAAGCTGCAAAGTACCATCCGGCAAATAGTGGAAACCGCGCCGCCGCTGGCCGGCCTGGCAAGTGATGTGAAGAACCTCTCCGGCGGGATTACTACGACACTGTCGCAGCAGGAGTACAGCGTCGGCGAATCGCGGAACAACATCAAGCTGATGAGCCAGAGCATCTCGACGATTGCCCAGAACGCGGGGGATGCCGCAGGCGCCGCCCGTGTGGCGGATGAGGAAGCCAACAAGGGCCAGATGGTGGTCACCAGCACCGTGGCGGGCATCCAGAGTCTGTCTGAAAATATCCGCGCAGCTTCTGCCGTGGTGGAACGTCTGGAGCAGGATGCCGCGAGCGTCAATGTTGTCCTGGATGTGATCAAGGGTATTGCCGAACAAACTAACCTGCTGGCATTGAATGCGGCCATTGAGGCAGCACGCGCCGGCGAGCAGGGTCGCGGCTTTGCCGTGGTGGCTGATGAGGTGCGGGGTCTGGCCTCGCGCACCCAGCAATCCACCGAAGAGATCAACACCATCCTGGCGCAACTGCGCCATGCTTCCCAGGCCGCCGTACAGAGCATGAAAGGCAGTTCGGCCGCAGTGGCCAAATCCGTGGACGACGCCAATATGGCCGGTCGCAGCCTGCATGTCATCACTGAGACCGTGGAAACCATCAACTCCATGAACCGCCAGATCGCCCGTGCTACGGACGAGCAGAAGAAGATTTCCACGCAGCTGGTCGATGAAGCCGAACGCATTCGCCAGCAGACTGAGGAGACCTCAGGCTCCGCCACCCAGCTCAAGGATGTCAGCAAGCAGCTGAGCATGCTGGCCGGCAATCTCGAGCAGGTCGCCCGCCAGTTCCGCGTCTGATGATGCACCTGTTCTGCTAAAGCAATACCCGGCCGGGCGTTGTGCCCGAAACCCGCCCCACACTCAGTCCCGGTAGGCGTACACTAAGGCACACCCCGAATACGTCCGGACACACGCCTCTATGCCTTCACTTCGAATTCGTTCCCGCCTGCTGCGCTTCCGGGAGGCCTCGCCGCAGAGCCTCGAATACCTGCCGGACGGTGTGCTGCAGGTGGACAACGGCATCATAACGGTGGCCGAAGATGCCCAGCTACTCAAGTCCCGGGGCTACGACCTGCAGGAGTGCGATCACCGCCCCGGCTCGCTCATCATGGCCGGCTTTATCGACGCGCACGTGCATGCACCCCAACTGGGTGTTGTGGCTTCCTATGGCGAACAGCTGCTGGACTGGCTGAACCATTACACCTTTCCGGCTGAAATGAAATTTGCTGATCCGGAATACTCTTATCTGCGGACCCAGGATTTCATCGAGGCGCTGCTGGCCAACGGGACAACCAGCGGTATGGTGTTCAGCGCCACCTTCAAGCATTCCTGCGACCATCTCTTCGAGATCGCCGACCGCTACCGCATGCGGCTTATTGCAGGCAAGGTACTAATGGACCGGCACGCGCCGGCTGCCCTCCTGGACACGGCGCAAAGCGGTTCCCGGGAAAGTGCCGAACTGATCCGCCGCTGGCATGGCCACGGTCGTCTGGGGTATGCCGTCACGCCCCGCTTCTCCGGCACCTCAACGCCCGAACAGCTCACGGCTGCCGGCCAGCTGCTGCAATTGTGCCCGGATCTTTGGGTCCAGACCCACCTTAGCGAGAACGTGCGGGAAGTTACCTGGACCCGGGAGCTTTTTCCGGAAGCGACCGACTATCTTCACACCTACGAGATGTTCGGCCTGCACACCTCCCGGACGCTCTTTGCCCATGGCCTTCATCTGAGTGACAGTGAGCTTGAACGCATTGCGAAGATCGGCAGCGGTATCGCCTTTTGCCCTTCGTCCAACCTGTTTCTGGGTAGCGGGCTTTTTGACATTGCCCGGTTTCACCGAAACAACATAGAAGTCGCACTCGCCACCGACGTAGGGGCCGGCACCAGTCTTTCACCGTTCAAGGCCATGGGGGATGGTTACAAAGTCTGTCAGTTGCGCAATTACTCCCTCACCGCAGCGGAAGCTTTTTACCTGACCACTCTGGGAGCGGCACGGGCACTGCGCATCGATCATCTGGTCGGCAATCTGAACGTCGGAATGGAGGCCGATTTCATCGAAATCAGCGCCACCGATCACCGCTTTGTGCGGGAACGCCTGAAGCTATGCCGCTCCATTGAAGAGGAACTGTTTGTCTATATGACCTGCGGTGATGACCGCTTGATCGCAAGCACCACGGTCGCCGGCATCGAGCGTTACCGTAACCCCCGAATTCCCGCAGCGTCCAAAACGTCGTGATGCCGGCAACGGTTATCGGGCGGCAATGACCCGTATTTTTTGACACGCGTCACACTTTTGAAAATTCTTGTGATCCAGAATTCATGGCACCGCACCCGCTTCGCCCATCCGGTTAAAAACGGTTAGCCTGTCGCACCGCTCTCAAAACTGAACGACTGCTGAACAATCAAGTGCTTAGCGCATTCGGGACCCCGCCGCGTGACCGGCCACCCGCTCTTGAAGTCTTTTCGCCAAAATTTACCCCTTTGGAACCGCCGTAATTCGAGATTGTCATCACAGCGGGTGGCTTCTATGGTTAAAGCACCTACCCAACATTGTTCAAAAATTCGCTGGCTGCCACAGGGCTACCAGGCGTCAAGGTTTGAACACTATTGGGATGTTTAACCCGCCGTCACATTGAAGGACGGTAATGCCACTGGCTAGTCCAAGGGAAACATCGCCATGAAAGCTGTCTATGTATTGGTCCTGATCGGCACTTGTTTACTGTCCGGGTGCGCCAGCATCGTCGGCGGCAACAGTTACGCCGTGACCCTGACCTCTTCCCCCGACGCGGCCCAATTCGTGATCACCAACCGTAACGGTCGGGTTATCCATACCGGCACTACGCCCTCCACGGTACCTCTGGCCAGCAGCACCGGTTACTTCAAGTCCGCGTCCTACCAGGTCGTATTTACCAAAGACGGATTCGAGCAATCCGTGGTGGATCTGGAAGGCAGTGTCAACCAGTGGTACTTCGGCAACCTGTTTTTGGCCAGCGTCGTCGGCCTACTCATCGTCGACCCCATAACCGGCGCCATGTGGGAGCTACCCGAAGAACGCAGTGTTGTTCTGGATGCGGCCCGGCAGCCCGTAGACACCGCCCAGGCAGCAGGCAAAGAAGAGATGGTGGGAAACCTTTAGGGAATTCCGTTCGAAAGAGTTCCAGGGAACCTCTGATTAAGTCCGGACAGCGTCTGCGCGAGACAAGTCGGACCGACGCTCGGCGTTCAGCCCGCAAGGCGCTCTTCGCAGCGAATGGCCTTAGCCCTTCGCAAAAAGAGTAACGCGGCGGATGGACGTCTGGGCCGCACCTGGCCGGCCGCACCTCGCCGGCCGCTCCCTGCGGGGCTTGCATCGCTTCGCGAGCTCTGCGTTGGCGCTTCTCGACAGGCAGTCAG
>CAZXLJ010000113.1:0-10360 GCA_964641175.1 uncultured Cellvibrionaceae bacterium | reverse complement strand
GTCAGTATGTCGATAAAATTCGACCCAGGAATGGGATCACCACCAATTCCCACGCAGGTTGACTGGCCGAAACCGTAGTCGGTTGTCTGTTTGACGGCTTCATAGGTCAGGGTGCCGGAACGCGAAACAATGCCGACTCGACCCGGTTTGTGGATATGGCCGGGCATGATGCCGATCTTGCATTCACCGGGAGTGATGACACCGGGGCAGTTCGGCCCGATCAGCCGCACGCCCAGCTCATCACACTTGATTTTGCAGATCATCATGTCGAGTGTCGGGATGCCTTCGGTGATACAGACAATCAGCTTGACGCCGCTGTGCGCCGCTTCGAGAATCGAATCCTTGCAAAACGGGGCCGGTACGTAAATCACGGTCGCATCGGCGCCGGTTTCCGCTACCGCCTCTTCCATTGAATTAAATACCGGCAGGTCCAGATGCTTCTGTCCACCTTTGCCAGGTGTGACGCCACCGACCATTTTGGTACCGTAGGCAACGGCCTGCTGAGAGTGGAAAGTACCCTGAGCGCCGGTAAAACCCTGACACAGTACCTTGGTGTCCTTATTGATCAAGACGCTCATTATTTGCCCTCCGCTGCTTTGACAACCAGTTGCGCTGCATCGGTCAGAGTAGATGCAGGAATAATATTCAGGCCGCTCTCGGCGAGCACCTTGCTGCCAAGTTCGGCATTGTTGCCTTCCAGACGAACAACGACCGGCACCTTGACACCAACTTCGCTCACGGCACCGATGACACCTTCCGCGATCAGATCACAGCGAACAATTCCACCAAAGATGTTAATCAGAACGGCTTTGACATTGCTGTCGGAAAGAATGATCTTGAAGGCTTCGATAACACGTTCCTTGGTCGCACCACCACCGACATCCAGGAAATTTGCCGGTCTGCCGCCGTGCAGTTTCACGATATCCATCGTGCCCATCGCAAGGCCTGCACCGTTGACCATGCAGCCGATGTTGCCGTCAAGCGCGACATAGTTCAGCTCCCACCTGGCAGCATTGGCTTCCCGCTCGTCTTCCTGAGACGGATCGTGCATTTCCTTGATCCGGGGCTGACGGTACATGGCGTTGCCGTCGATATTGACCTTGGCGTCCAGACAGTGAAGATTGCCTTCTTTGGTGATCACCAGAGGATTGACTTCCAACAGTGCCAGATCGCACTCTACAAACATCTTCGCCAGGCCCAGAAAAATCTGGGTGAACTGTTTGATCTGGACACCTTCCAGTCCCAGTTTGAAAGCCAGCTCGCGAGCCTGGTAAGGCTGTGCACCCGCCAGCGGATCGATGACTGCTTTCAGGATTTTTTCGGGCGTTTCGTGAGCGACTTTTTCAATCTCGACACCGCCTTCGGTGGACGCCATGAATACAATGCGGCGGGTCGAACGATCCACCACGGCGCCCAGATAAAGCTCTTGAGCAATATCCGTACAGGATTCCACCAGGATTCGGCTAACGGGCTGACCGCGCTCATCTGTCTGATAGGTGACCAGCCGGTTACCCAGCCATTGTTTTGCGAACGCTTCGATTTCTGCTTTCGAGGAGACGAGTTTCACGCCGCCTGCCTTGCCTCGACCACCCGCATGAACCTGGGCTTTAACTACCCATTTGTCCCCGCCGATAATACCTGCCGCGCTGGCGGCTTCAGAAGGAGTTTCGGCCGCTATGCCTTTAGATACAGGCAGACCGTATTCAGCAAAAAGCTGCTTAGCCTGATATTCATGCAAATTCATGATGTCGATCCGTTGTTGGTGTGTTGATACAAGCGGTTTACTGACAGACCTGACGCAGAAGTCTCTTCATTTCCGAGACGGCTTTCGCGTCATGCCGGTTTAGCCTCTGCCGTGAGGCCGGCCCGATCGCTCCTGAGGTGGAAAGTCCGGTACTGGCCCGGACGGAGCGCGCCACCTCGATCAGTGGCCCGCTTTGATGTAGCTGTTTACTTGCGCTTGCGATTGGCAATATGGATGGCGTGGCCATTCACTGCGAGGGCGGCTTCATGCACCGCTTCCGACAGCGTTGGGTGGGCAAATACCATCATGCCGATGTCTTCTGCACTGGTGCCAAATTCCATGGCGATCGCCACCTGCTGGACCAGATCCGCCGCGCTCGGCCCTACAATGTGGCAACCAAGGATGCGATCCGACTCTTCGTGCGCGATGATCTTGACCAGTCCGTCTTTTTCATTGGCCGCCAACGCTCGCCCACTGGCGGCAAACGGAAAAGTTCCGACCTTGTATTTTTCGCCGGCCGCCTTGAGCTGCTCCTCGGTTTTGCCGACGGACGCGATCTCCGGGTGGGTATAGATGACGTTAGGAATAATGTCGTAGTTCATCACCGTCTTGTGTCCGGCGATCCGCTCGACCACCATGATGCCTTCTTCGGAACCCTTGTGGGCCAGCATCGGGCCGCGAACGACGTCACCGACGGCATAGACGCCGGGTGCACTGGTAGAGCACAGATCGTTGACATAAATGGAACCGCGCTCGTCCATCTTGACCCCGCTGTCCGGAGCGAGCAGTCCGTCGGTATAAGGTCTTCGGCCGACACACACAATCAGTTTGTCGAACGTTTCTTTCTGTTCTTTTCCGTCCTTGTCCAGGTAGGTAACTTCAACTTCCTTCTGATCACCTGAACCTTTGACTGCCGTGCCGGTTACGCGGCAGCTTAAACGGATATCAAGACCCTGCCTGGTCAGTATTTTCTGGGCTTCCTTGGAAATTTGCTGGTCCATCATGGCGAGGAATTTATCCATAGCCTCCAGGCATACCACCTGGGCACCCAAACGTGCCCAGACGGAACCGAGTTCCAGACCGATAACGCCAGCGCCAATGACACCGAGGCGCTTGGGAACGCTCTGAAAATCAAGCGCGCCAGTAGAGTCGACAATGACATCACCATCCACAGGGGCAACCGGTATCGCCACCGGCGTAGAGCCCGAGGCAAGCAGAACATGGTCGGCTTCGAGAATTTCTTCTTTGCCCTCATTATCGGTGAACTGAACCTTGCGCCCGGCCAGCAGCTTGCCGGTACCGAACAGGGAGGTCACCTTGTTGGCCATGAACAGACCGGCGACACCGCCGGTGAGCTGTCTAACGACGGCGTCCTTCCGTTCGATCATCGTCGGCACATCCATGGTCACGTCTTTGGCCGAAATACCGTGAATGCCAAAATCCGTCTTGGCCTCCTTGAACTTGTGGGAACTGTCCAGCAGCGCTTTTGAAGGGATACAGCCCACATTCAGACAGGTGCCGCCGTTCACGCCTTTGCCTTCCTTGTTGCGCCATTTTTCGATACAGGCGGTTTTCAAACCCAGCTGGGCTGCCCGGATCGCGGCGACATAGCCTGCCGGTCCCGAGCCGATAACGATGACATCGTACTTAGTAGACATAATGTAACCCCGAGTCTATAAATCTGCGGCCCTGTATCGTCATCGACGTACTCGCGGGCCCATGGTTAAAAGGCCAACTACACGTCGAGAAGGATTCGGGCGGGATCCTCGATCAGATCCTTGATGGTCACCAGGAATTGAACGGCTTCTTTTCCGTCAATCAGGCGGTGATCGTAGGAGAGCGCAAGATACATCATCGGGAGGATCTCAACTTTGCCGTTCACGGCCATGGGCCGATCCTGAATCTTGTGCATGCCCAGGATGGCGGCCTGCGGCGGATTCAGGATGGGTGTCGACATCAGGGAGCCAAACACGCCGCCATTGGTGATGGTGAAGGTACCGCCGGTCATTTCTTCGATGCTCAGCTTGCCATCACGGGCCCGCAGACCAAAGTCCCGAATGGTGTTTTCCACTTCGGCCAGACCCATATTCTCGGCATTGCGCAGTACTGGCACTACCAGCCCTTTGGGAGTGGACACCGCGACACCGATATCCTGATATCCGTGATAGACCACGTCGTTACCGTCAATAGAGGCATTCACTGACGGGATACGGCGCAGTGCTTCAACGGCCGCCTTGACGAAAAACCCCATGAAGCCGAGACGGCTGCCGTTATGCGTTTTCTCAAACAGATCCTTGTAACGGGATCTCAATTCCATGACCGGACCCATGTTGACCTCATTGAAGGTCGTAAGCATGGCGGTGCTCTGCGTGGCTTCCAGCAGGCGTTCTGCAATGCGGGCCCGAAGGCGTGTCATGGGAACGCGTTTCTCGATACGCTGCCCGGGTGCGGTTTCCATCAGGATCGCGCCGCTGGCGCTGGTGCCGCCCGCTTTGGATGCCGCCGGGCCAGCATCGGACTTGCTCCGGGTTGAGGATGCAGCCGGTGCGTTTTTGCTGAAATTGATAACGTCTTCTTTGGTGATGCGACCGTCTTTACCGCTACCGGTGATCTTGTTGAGGTCGATCGCCTTTTCTTCCGCAAGTTTGCGCGCCGCCGGGTTGGCAAATCCGGCGGGCTCGGCACTCTTTGCAGGCTCCGGTGCGGCCGGCGCGGCTGGCTCAGCCGGAGATTCCGCCACTGCTGCACCCGCTGTAAATCTTGCGATGACTTCGTTGCTCAGAACAACCTCACCTTCACCCTTGAGCACGTCCGACAGGGTCCCGTCAGCGGGCGCGACTACTTCCAGAACGACCTTGTCAGTCTCGATATCTACCAGCAGTTCGTCCCGGGCCACAGTTTCACCGGGTTGCTTGTGCCAGGTGGCGATGGTTCCGTCCTGCACGGATTCAGGAAATGTAGGCGCTTTAATTTCAATGGTCATTCCAGTTACGTCCTTTCTTTTAAGGCTGTTCTGAACGAGGTTGGCATTGAGCATCGTCGAGCGCCAACCATCCAGGATTGAAGGTTTAAACGGTCACATCCAGAGCGGCAGAAATGAACTTGTTCTGCTCTTCAAGGTGAGTGGACATATAGCCGGCCGCGGGCGCCGAAGACGCAGGGCGCCCAGCATACCGCAAAAACGCATCCGAGTTTACCCGTTCGAGTACCCGCTTCATCCGATGCTGGCTCGAATACCAGGCACCCTGATTCTTGGGTTCTTCCTGACACCAGATCACATCGGTGACATGCTCAAAATTTTTCAGCGCCCGGCGCAATTCTTCTTCCGGGAACGGATAAAGCTGCTCAATTCTCAGCAGCGCCACGTCGGTAACACCCAGCTCTTCACGGGCTTCAAGAAGGTGGTAATAAACCTTACCGCTGCACATGATGATCCGCTTCACGGATTCTGCTACAACCGACTCGTCGCTGATGACATTCTGGAAGCTGCCGTGCGCCAATTCTTCGAGAGTGGAAGTCGCCAGTTTATGACGCAAAATCCATTTCGGGCTCATGACAACCAGCGGGCGTCGCAGGGGACGTATCGCCTGTCGGCGCAGCATGTGGAAAACCTGTGCGGGCGTTGTCGGGGTACAAACCTGGATATTGTGCTCCGCCGACAATTGCAGGAAGCGCTCAAGCCGTGCGGATGAATGCTCCGGCCCCTGCCCCTCATAGCCATGAGGCAGCAACATTGTCAGACCGCACAAACGACCCCATTTGTGTTCTCCGCTGGTAATGAACTGGTCGATCACAACCTGCGCACCATTGGCAAAATCACCGAACTGGGCTTCCCAGATCACCAGCGCATTGGGCGCCGTAGTAGCGTAACCGTATTCGAAGGCAAGCACCGCCTCCTCTGACAGGAGCGAATCGTAGAGCTCGAACGTCGGCTGGCCTTCGTAGAGGTTCTGCAACGGCACATACATGGCGCCGTCTTTCTGGTTATGAATGACCGCGTGCCTATGAGAAAAAGTGCCGCGACCGACGTCCTGCCCGGTAAGCCGGATCCGGTGACCCTGTCGCAGAAGAGTGCCGTAAGCCAGGGTTTCCGCCATGCCCCAGTTAATGGGCAAGGCGCCACTGGCCATCTTGCGGCGGTCGTCATAGATTTTGTCCACCTGGCGTTGCACCACAATTCCATCCGGAATCGCACAGCACTTCTCCGCGACTTCCTGAAGGATCTTGAGCTCGCAAGTGGTGTTCGAGGGCGTCAGCCAGTCATGACCAAGATAGGGAGTCCAGTCGACAAACAGGGTGCGGTCCGGTTCCGTCACCAGGCCTCGGGCCACGGTCTCGCCGCGATCCAGTGCATCCCGGTAATTGGATGCCATGAGGTCCACTTCATCCTGTGATACCAGTCCTTCGCGGGCAAGCTGCTCCGCATAGAGTGTTCGCGCGGTTTTATGCTTGCGAATGGCCGCATACATCATCGGTTGCGTTGCGGAAGGCTCGTCGGTTTCGTTATGCCCGCGCCGGCGGTAGCAGACCAGGTCGATCACGACATCTTTTTTGAATTCATTGCGATAATCCATCGCGAGGCGGGTGACAAAGACCACTGCCTCAGGATCGTCACCGTTTACATGGAAGATGGGTGCTTCGATAACCTTGGCTACATCGGTACAGTAATCGGTTGAACGGGCATCGTCGCGGCGGCTCGTGGTAAAGCCGATCTGGTTATTAATCACGATATGCACGGTTCCGCCCGTACAATAAGCCCGCGTCTGTGACATCTGGAATGTTTCCATCACCACGCCCTGACCGGCAAAGGCGGCATCGCCATGAATGACCACCGGCACGACGCTGTTGCGGACTGAATCCAGACGCCGGTCCTGGCGGGCACGTACCGACCCTTCGACAACGGGTGACACAATCTCAAGGTGCGAGGGGTTGAAGGCCATTGCCAGGTGCATCTCGCCCCCGGGGGTCATGACGTTCGACGAAAAACCCTGGTGGTATTTGACATCCCCGGAGGTGTCTACAAGCTTCTTGCCTTCAAATTCTTCAAACAGTTCCGAGGGATTCTTGCCCAGAATATTGACCAGGGTGTTGAGCCGTCCCCGGTGGGCCATCCCCAATACCATTTCTTTGGCGCCATAGGTCCCTGCCCTGCGAATCACTTCGTCCAGCATCGGTATCAGGCTTTCACCTCCTTCGAGGCCAAAACGCTTGGTGCCTGGGTACTTGCTGTCGAGATGGCGTTCCAGCCCCTCGGCGGCCGTGAGGCTGCGCAGGATGTCGAGCCGTTCTTCATGGCTCAACGCCGGTGTCGAGCGGGCGCTTTCGATGCGGTCAAGCAGCCAGGTTCGCTCGGGAAAACTGGTGATATGCATGACTTCAGCGCCGACATGGCGGCAATAAGTCTGCTCGAGATTCGCGATGATTTCCTTGAGCGGCGCTTCCTTGATACCGAAGGACAGATCTCCCGTCTGAAAAACCAGATCGAGATCCGCACGAGACAGCCGATGGAAGTCCAGATCCAGCTCGGGCAAGGTTCCGGGCCGATGGTTACCGAGCCCAAGCGGATCAAGCTTGGCTTTTTTGTGACCGCTCAGCCGGTACGCGTTCACCAGCTGGACCACTTCGACCTGCTTGCGCTCGTGAATTATGGATGCCCCACCTGCTCCGGGTGCGGCAATGGGCCGGGTCCGGTTCTTTCCCAGTAAGGTAAAGTATTCGATGACATCCGAATGGGGAATGTCCTTGGCAACAACCCCGTTAACCCGAGGCAGCTGTTCGAAGAAATCCCGCCACTCTTCAGGCACCGCGCATGGGTCCAGCAGGTAAGCCTCATACAAACCTTCCACATAAGCGGCGTTGCCGCCAGAGATATGGGAAGTACTCCACAAAAGCTCCATCATGCTGTCTTGCATTGTTTCCACCATGATCCGGGAAGAATGACAGACTGAACGGATCGCTTGCCGCCGCTCTCTGTTATTCCTGAGTGAAAAAACTCGTCTGATTGAACGATCCTGATCGTCACTTTCTCTTCTACATTTACTGGACCGGGGCTTCCACCCTGGCCTTCGGCTTTTGCTACCCTGCCGATTTGCTCTCTTGCTACACGCCTCGGCGAATCAGCATATGGCGAATATGTCCTATCGCCCGCGTGGGATTCAGGCCTTTAGGACATACAGCGACACAGTTCTGGATATTGTGGCAACGGAATACGCTGAAGGGGTCTTCCAGTTTGCTAAGGCGGTGCTCCGTGGCTGTGTCGCGGGTGTCGGCGAGAAACCGGTAAGCCTGCAGCAAACCCGCGGGGCCAATGAATTTGTCGGGATTCCACCAGAAGGAAGGACATCCGGTGGAGCAGCAGGCACACAGAATGCACTCATACAATCCATCGAGCTTTTCCCGGTCTTCCGGTGACTGCAATCGCTCGATCGCCGGGGCCGGGTCGCCGTTCTGCAGATAGGGTTCGATTTTTTTGTACTGCTCGAAGAACTGGGTCATGTCTATTACCAGGTCTCGTATAACCGGCAGCCCTGGCAATGGTCGCAAAACAAGCTTGTTGTTCTTGACGCACTCCGATAACGGCGTAATGCAGGCGAGGCGGTTCTTGCCGGAGATATTCATGCCATCAGAGCCACACACGCCTTCGCGACACGAACGGCGAAATGCCAGGGTCGCATCTTCAGCTTTCAGCAATTCCAGCACATCCAGCACCATCAGATCCTTGCCCTGGGTGTCGACCTGATAGGTCTTCATGTAGGGCGCCCGGTCGGTGTCCGGATTGTAGCGATAAACTTCAACTTTCAGCATATGCCTACCTCATGCGGCAACAATATCGCATCCATCACGGAGTGCTTCGCTACTGCTGCGTTTAGTACGTACGTTCTTTCGGTGGAAAAGCTTCCATGGTCTTTGGCGCAAAATTGACCGCGCGCTTTCCGACACGCTTGTCGATCGGGAAATACAGGGAATGACACAACCAGTTGGCATCATCCCGGACCCGATAATCTTCGCGCGCGTGCGCTCCTCGCGACTCCTTGCGTTCTTCAGCTGAAATGGCCGTCGCTTCGGCCACCTCAAAAAGGTTCTGCACTTCAAGCGCTTCTATTCGGGCCGTATTGAATACGCTGGATTTGTCCTGCAAGGAAATGTTCTCGATGCGCTCGCGCATCCCTGCAAGCTGGCGTATGCCCTCATGCATGAATTCGCCTTTGCGGAACACCCCAAAATAGTTCTGCATGATTGTCTGCAGCTCTTTGCGCAAAGTCGATGCGGACTCGCCCGCGGTCGATGCATTAAGACGATCCACTCGCTCGGTGGCTGCTGCCAGGTCAGTGCTGCTGGCTTCCCGATACTCGATACCTTCGCGCAGGGCCTTCTCAATAAACAGGCCGGAGGCCCGCCCGAATACCACCAGATCCAGCAACGAGTTTCCACCCAGCCGGTTGGCACCGTGCACTGACACACAGGCGGCCTCCCCGCAGGCAAACAGGCCCGGGATAATCTGATCCTTGCCCTCGCTGTCCGGCATCAGCGCCTGCCCGTGGATATTGGTGGGAATTCCTCCCATCATGTAATGACAGGTCGGCACCACCGGAATGGGTTCTTTGACAGGGTCGGCGTGAGCAAAGGTTCGCGACAGTTCCAGGATTCCGGGCAGTTTCGCATTCAGGGTTTCTTCACCCAGATGGTCAAGTTTCAGCAGTACGTGGTCTCCGTTCGGACCACAACCTCTGCCCTCCAGAATTTCGAGTACCATCGAACGAGCCACAACATCCCGGCCGGCAAGATCTTTGGCCAGGGGCGCATAGCGCTCCATGAAGCGCTCACCGTCCTTGTTGATCAGATAACCGCCCTCACCCCGACAGCCTTCGGTGACCAGCACTCCAGCCCCGGCAATGCCCGTGGGATGAAACTGCCACATTTCCATGTCCTGCATGGGAAATCCCGCGCGCAATGCCATGCCGATACCATCACCGGTATTGATATGGGCATTGGTAGTCGAAGCGAAAATCCGCCCGGCACCGCCGGTGGCCAACACCGTCGCTTTGGAACGAATATAGACCATCTCACCATCTTCGATATTGATGGCAATGACACCCACGACTGCGCCGTCCTGGTTCTTGACCAGATCCACTGCGAACCACTCGTTCAAAAAAACCGTATTGCTCCGCACATTCTGCTGATAAAGCGTGTGCAGCAGCGCGTGGCCAGTTCGATCCGCCGCCGCGCAGGTACGGGCGGCCTGGCCTCCACGACCGAAATCCTTTGACTGACCCCCAAAGGGCCGCTGATAGATCCGACCATTTTCCGTGCGCGAAAATGGCAGACCCATATGCTCCAGCTCGAAAACCGCTTGCGGTCCCACAGAGCACATATACTCAACCGCGTCCTGGTCACCGATGTAATCGGAACCTTTGACTGTGTCGTACATGTGCCAGCGCCAGTCGTCATTGGGATCCGCACTGGCAATTGCGCAAGTGATTCCGCCTTGAGCGGATACCGTATGAGACCGGGTCGGAAATACTTTGGTAACCACCGCGGTCTTGAAACCGGATTGGGCCATCTGCAGAGCAGCACGCATGCCGGCCCCACCGCCGCCGACAACAATACCGTCAAAAG
>CAZXLJ010000112.1:0-10370 GCA_964641175.1 uncultured Cellvibrionaceae bacterium | reverse complement strand
ATAGTTGGTCCGGATTTCAGGTAGCTGGTCCGGATTTTCAGAGGCGTTCCACCGTGCTATCCGAGTCGAGATCGAACCGCATGACCACAGGCGCCGCGTATTTTTTTCGCGGTGTCCGCCTGATGTTCAAACCTGAACTGCGCCCTTATATCCTCGTCCCGCTGCTGGTCAACTGCGTATTGTTCTTCGGCCTGACCTATGCACTGTTCAGCTCTATCGACCACTTCATGCAATGGGACATCCATCTCCCGGCATGGCTGGAAATCCTGGAAAAAGCTCTGAAGTGGGTGGCCTGGATCCTGATCGTGGCGCTGCTGGTCATCACTTACGGTTATGCGTTCAACGTTATCACCAATATCATCGCGGCCCCGTTTTACGGGCTGCTGGCACAGAAAACCGAAGAACTGGTAGCGGGTACCCAACCCGCGGACGAGCCACTGCTCCGCCTGATTCCGCGCGTCACTGTGCGCGAGCTGCAGAAACTGCTGTATTTCATCATCCGCGGGATTTTCATATTTTTGTTTTTGTTTTTGCTCGGCACCGTACCTATCCTTAATATTACTGTTCCAGTGGTTGGCGCCATCTGGGGAGCCTGGTGCATGGCGATTCAGTACTGCGACTATCCGGCGGATAATCATCAGATGTCGTTCAGCCGATTGAGGAAAACCCTGCGCAAGAGCTTTTTCAGCAGTCTGGGTTTCGGCGGTACGGTCATGGGGATCAGCATGATTCCGATCATCAACATCATTGCGATGCCTGCCGCGGTCACGGGAGGAACTCTCTTCTGGATTGACGACCTTCGCCGCGCCGGCGCCCGCTCTGGACAGGAGACAAGCCCCGCCCGCACTGACAGATAAAGTGGAGGCACCCGACAAGTCAATTGAGGAATCCCAGGTGAATCAACCTGTCCGCCCTGTTCTGGTATTCGCCTCCTTCCTGCTGCTGCTTTATTCCGCCACCGTCTTCGCTGCCAGGGCAGATCCGGTGGTTCCCAATCCATCCACTGAAGCCAAGGCCCTGCTCAAGTATCTTTACAAGGTCTCGGGCAAACAGATCCTGACCGGGCAGAACCATGCGCCCCTCACCGGCTCCGCGCGCCTGGTGGGCATGCATCAGCAGATCGGGCTTTATCCCGCCATTTTTGGACAGGACTTCGGCTTCGGCGCCCCCGGCTCCTGGGACGGTATCAATTTCCGGCAGCAGATCGTCGACGAAGCAATCCGTCGTCATCGCGAGGGATTCATCATTACCCTGATGTGGCACGCCCTGATACCGACCCAGGATGAGCCCGGAACGCTGGAGCATTCGGTGCAGACCCGGCTTTCTGACGAGGAGTGGCATTTGCTCCTAACACCAGGCTCACCTCTCAATGAACGCTGGCAATCGCAGGTGGATGTCATCGCCTGGCATCTCAAGCAGTTGCAATACGCCCGGGTCCCGGTCCTGTGGAGGCCCTATCACGAGATGAACGAGGCTCGGTTCTGGTGGGGAGCCCGCCCAGGACCGGAGGGGTATGCAAAGCTCTACCGGATGCTGTTTGAGCGACTGACCCAGTTCCACAAACTCAACAACCTGGTGTGGGTATTCAATGGCCACGAGGTCCGGGACAGGGCAACCGATTATCGCCCCTTTTATCCAGGGCACGACGTCGTCGACGTCCTCGCCACCAGCGTGTACGGCGAAGGATACGACCCGCAAAACTACCAGCAACTGCTCGCTCTGGCGGAAGGCAAACCCATCGCCCTGGGCGAAGTCGGCGCCCTTCCGACGGCGGCCGTCCTTACGGCGCAGCCCATGTGGGCGTGGTTTATGGCAAGACGTGACCCGGATACCTTTTCCGGGTCTAACGCTGAATCATTGCGCACTGCGTTCCATGACCGGCGGGCCGTCACCCTGGATGAACTGCCCTGGGTGAAAATGAACAGTCACATCCGGATTCATTACCCAATCTTGCAGTAACGGCATCCGCAAGCGCAGCCCGGAGGAATCAATCCGCTATCGTTCCGGAGACTACCGTCCTGCCGACCGAGGGCTTGTCAGGCTTTTGAGTGCTGGGCCTGGGGGTGCCGGGCCGGGAGTGACTGCCATCGAGTTGCTCGGGATCTGATTGATTAAAACTTGCCTGACCGTTATTGATCGCAGTACTGGCCTGCAGGCGCTGGCGACGCTCCAGGGTCAGACCCACCATGTAGAATGCCAGCGCAATAGCCACCGCCGTCGCAAGATAGAGTTCCCGGCCCGCATCCACCGCAGTGAGCAACAGGCTTGCCGAATAACTTGCCACAATGCCGCCACAAAATACCGGCAGCGCGCGCCTGCCCAGATGGATCAACGGCAAGACGAAGGCGCTGCGACCACCGAAGGTTCGCGGTACCCACAGGCTGATCAGATAAACCGCAGCCAGCAGATCGGTAATCCTCATCGCCCCCAGGAAATCCTTGCTGGTGAAATGGAAGTAGGCAAACTCGGTCTGCTCCAGGAAATCACCCACGAGGAAATACAGAAGCGTTGCCCCGATCATCCAGTTGTTGGCCGGCAGCTTCAACCCGCCTCGACGTATTTCCACCCCCAGTGAAACGCCTACAAAAAAGATGAACTGCCATGCGAACAGATTACCGAAAAAGGGGCTGGCCACGTTGTCGGCTTTGCCCAAATAGAACACCGACTGACTGTAAAGATAGACCAGCAGGGTCAGCCCTCCAGCCAGCCAGCGGTTATGCCGGTAAACCCACAGATACGCAGGCAATAGCAGCAGCAAAACGATGTAAAGACCCAGAATATTGAAAAACGGCATGGGATTGTAAATAAGGAACGTGCCTGCCGCCGAGGAAAGCAGGTGATTCGCCGTCCAGTGCAGAAACTCTGGAGTGACGCCTAACCGGCTGAATACAAAAACCAGAACGAGGCAGGCCAGGCACGACGCAATATGACTTGAATATATTTCTGATATCCGCTTCCAGCTCTTCAGTTGAGCTTTGGCGAAGCCATCGTTGTGCAGGAATTTCCAGTAGGCGATACCGCCGACGCATCCAGAAATAAAAACGAAGACATCGGCGAAATTGAAAAACAGCCCGGTCTGGAGCTGATACTGCCCGTAGGTCGCCATGACCGCCGCCGGCGGCACAATGTGATTGAGCGAAATGGCAATCAGCGCCAGCCCGCGAAACAGATCAAAACGGTCATCCCGGCCTGGCCGAACATGCTCCCCCATACTGCGTTCCCCCTCCCCCATACTGCTCTCCCGTAAATAACAGAACCCGTCGCCTCCGCGAGCTCGTACAACGGCTCTTGGCTGTTGTAAAGATGTCGCTCGATTTGACACACCAACACTATCCGCTCGACGCTTCGTAACGCCAGTGACGGCCGCACCAGAAGTGCCAAAAAATATTTTCTGAAAATTCAGCGCGTTGGAATTGTGCGTCGGAGTACGCGGCTCTGGCGGCAAAAATACTTGCCTCGCGTTCAAGCAAAGCCCAAGCCATATAACAGCGGGCATCATGACCACATTTGCAAAATGCAACACAGGTCACTTGCAGGATTGTCTTGCAGGTTTGTGTGGTTTTCGGCCGAGGGATTATCGGATCAGTGCTGTTGGGTCAGGCACGATCCGGTGGCGACCAGAGGCAACGATCATTCGGAGACGAGGACAATATCACCGCCGGCCTCCTTGGCGCAGGCCAGGCTTTGTGCCGCCGCATTCATGACCTCGTCCAGCGCTCGCGCAGAACTGCAGGCGACGCCGGCGCTGAGGGTAAGCGAGATCAGTTCATCTCCGGCTTCAATGGGTTCGGTCAGCGCGACTTCTCTCACCCGATCTACCAGTGCCCGGGCTTTGTCCAATTCCAGGCCCGGCAGGAGCACCAGGAAAGTGGCGTCCTTTGCCCGCGCCAGAAAGAAGCGGCTGAAGATCACCTGCAGGCGTCGAGCGACTTCCTGCAATACCATATCGGCGCTGACGCTACCGTAGCTCTGGGCGATATGGTGAAAATTGTCCAGCTCCAGCACTGCCGCCGTCAGCGGAAGTGCCTGCTCCCGAGACTGCTCGAGCAATGAACGGCCTTTGTCAAAAAAATACGAACGGTTGTAGCTGCCGGTGAGGACGTCCCTGCGCGCCGCATCCTGCAGTTCATCTATCAGTTCGATCATCTCCATGTTGTGGGTAATCCGGCAGTAGAACTCCTCCTGGCTGAACGGCGTGCGCAGGAAATCGTTCGCCCCTGCCTTGATGAACTTCGCCGACAGGCACTCATCCTGAGCCGAGGATAAACCGACGATCAGCAGTTCGGATTTATCGAAGCGGGCCCGCAGATTGCGAACCAGATCGACTCCATCCATGTTGGGCATGTTCTGGTCGGTGATCAGCAGCCTTACCCCGGGTACACAAATCAGGGTCCGCACGGCTTCAAAGCCGTCTGCTGCCTCCAGAACATCAAACTGGTACTGACGCAGAAGGCGGGCAATGTACTGGCGTGCCCGCTGTGAATCATCAACCACCAGAACCTTTCTTCCCTGGTTCTTGATCAGACGGTGAATCAGCGTTCGTGCGTATTCGTAAGAATGCCGTCCCTCCTTGATGACATAATCCAGAACGCCTTTGGAAAGCAGACGCGCCCGGTCGCCGCTATCGAAACTGCCGGTCAGGACTATCGTCGGAATTCCGTGGGAAAGCATGAGATCCACGACTTCGCCATTGGGCGCATCCGGAAGATTCAGATCCACCACGGCTGCGAAAAAGTCCTGTTGAGGCTGCTCAAGCAGTTGCTCGACATCTTTCAGCCGTTCGCTGTAGACCGGTACAATCTGTTCACTCAAACCCAGGACGTGATGAATTACCCTCAGGACCGTGGGGCTGTCTTCCACTACAAGAATTTTTTTAGAAGACTGCATAAGGATGTTCTTCCATTGAGCCAGCTCACTTTTTAATCATCTGGACCATAAGTGTAGCCAATCCCGACGAAGGGTCAGGGCAGTCATCGGATGACGATGTGCAAGGAAGAGTTCGGAATATGGGGTATGACGACTGGCGAAAGTGCCAGATGCCAAGGCGCCAGATGCCAGGGCGCCAGAGGCTGCCGGCGCCACAGTCGCGACGCCGGCGAACGTGCAGGAAACCGCAGGACTTACCTGGGCCGGGAAGGCCGGCGCGGTCTGGAACCGCTGCGCGACTGTCCTTTGCGTTGCTGGACCGATGATGGCCGCGTGCCGCCTGCGATCTCCGGCAGCTGGGTCATCAGGGTTTCGGGCGGCTGTTCGTACTGAATGGGACGTCCCAGTAGTGTCTCGATCGGAGCCAGCCGGAAAGCATCGTCCTCACAAGCGAAACTGATCGACACACCTTTTTGCCCCGCGCGACCAGTGCGGCCAATTCGGTGAACGTAATCTTCCGGCTCCTCCGGCAAGGTGAAATTGACCACGTGGGAGACGTCACTGATATGGATACCCCGGCCGGCGACATCGGTGGCGACGAGGATCTGCAGGCGCCCGCCCTTGAAGTCTTCCAGAGTTCGTACCCGTTTGGTCTGCTGTATTTCGCCGGATAGCAGACCGGCCTTCATCCCGTAATCGCGCAGTTTCTGGTGAAGATCCCGGCATTCGTCCCGGCGGTTGGCAAATACGATCACGCTCTCGGCGCCGGGATTTTTGAGCAGGTTATACAGCAGGGTAAACTTTTCCTCGCTGGCCACCAGGTACACGTGCTGTTCGACGGAGTCGGTCGCCACATTTTCCGGTTCTATCTCGATTTTTACCAGCTCGTGCATCCACTGGTCCGCGAGGCGCAGGACGTCAGCGGAAAAGGTGGCAGAGAACATCAGTGTCTGCCGCTGATGCTTGCGCGGCGTCATCCGTTCGATGCGGCGTACCTGGGGGATAAAGCCCATATCCAGCATGCGGTCGGCTTCGTCAATTACGAGAATCTCAACCTGATCGAGATACACGTCCCGGCTGGTACAGAAATCAATCAAACGACCGGGTGTGCCCACCAGAATATCCACGAACTGATTATTCAGTGCGGTCAGCTGCTTGTTGTAATCCATCCCCCCGACCAGGGTATGCACGGTAAGCGATGTGAAACGCGTGAGAGATTTTGCATCTTCGGCGATCTGCATCACCAGCTCGCGGGTCGGGGCAAGAATCAACGCCCTGACTTCGCCGGCATAGCGTTCGTCAACGATCGGATTGGATAACAGGTCCTGAATGATGCAGATCAGAAAGGCGGCGGTCTTGCCCGTTCCCGTCTGGGCCCGCCCCAAAACATCCTGGCCGGCCATGGTATGGGGCAGCGATTGCGCCTGGATGGGTGAACAGTAACTGTACCCGAGGGCGTGAATTCCCTGCATCAGTTGCGGATGCAGGCCGAGATCGTGGAAACGTACCTTACCTGCCGTGGCAGGCACCTGAAAGCTCTCCGGTGTCCAGTCGGCATCGGAATCGTCGTGCGGCTTTTTCAAATTGTGATCCAGTGTTTCTGAAATTTTTCCGTGCAATGACGCGTGATTGACCAGCCTCGGAACGCTTTTCCAGACTGTACCGGCAGTGCAGTGTTTTTGGGCGCGGCCATCTTAGCACGGTTGTTACACACTGAGCGCTGTCGACCTCTCATCATCCAACACCTTTAGCAGCCCTTTTTAACGACCGGCCCGCCAACTCATTGCCGCCCGGGAAAGCTGAGGCCGGCGCCTGCCAGACCGACACTTGCTGAACATTTCAAATATTGCGCGGTTCGCCTGTATAATCCGCCGAATTTTAGGAGACCGCCGAATGAAAATATTGGTAACAGGCGCTGCGGGTTTTATCGGATACCACCTCAGCAAACGCCTGCTGGACCGCGGGGACACCGTGGTCGGCATCGACAACCTCAACGATTACTACGCCGTGAGCCTCAAGCAGGACCGTTTGCAGCACCTGCAACAGAAATCCGGCTTCAGCTTCCAGCTCATGGATGTCGCCGACCGTGCAGCCATGCGCCAGCTGTTCATCGATCATGATTTCGACCGGGTCGTTCATCTGGCCGCCCAGGCGGGCGTCCGATATTCCCTCGAAAACCCCCTGGCCTATATCGATTCCAACCTGCTTGGGTTCGGCAATATCCTGGAAGGTTGCCGCCATCAGCAGGTTCCGCACCTGGTGTATGCATCATCCAGTTCGGTCTATGGCTCCAATGCCCGCCAGCCGTTTTCCGAGGAGCACAATGTTGATCACCCCATGTCACTGTACGCTGCCACCAAAAAAGCCAATGAGTTGATGGCTCACACTTACAGCAACCTGTATCAGCTGCCCACCACCGGTCTCAGGTTTTTCACGGTTTATGGCCCCTGGGGCCGGCCGGACATGGCATTGTTCAAGTTCACCAAGGGGATACTTGAAGACACGCCCATTGATATCTACAACAACGGCGACATGGTGCGCGACTTTACCTACATTGACGACATTGTCGAGGGGGTCGTGCGCACGGTGGATCAGATCGCGCAGCCCAACCAGAACTGGCGCTTTGACGCACCCGATCCGTCATCCAGTTTCGCGCCCTTCCGGATTTTCAATATCGGCAACAATAAACCCGTTAAGCTTATGGCGTTTATCGAAGCCATCGAAGCGGCCACCGGGAAAACCGCGGTGCGCAATTATCTGCCAATGCAACCGGGGGACGTGCCCTCTACATGCGCCGACGTAACCGCCCTGCAAAGCGCCGTCGGATTCAAGCCCAACATGCCCGTTGAGGAAGGTGTTGCGCAGTTCGTGCAGTGGTATCGCTCGTATTACAAGGTCTGAAACGAGATCGAGACAGACCTTAACCGGTATTGATCCGACGCAAGCTCTGCCGGAAGCCGGGCAAAAAAGCTCAGGTATTGGCTGCGTGCAGTGATAACATGTTCCGCGACGCCAGATGGCAGTCCGCGCCGGACTTTTTGCCCGGCGCAGACCGTCAGGTCAGGAAGAATTTCCGGAGCCACTTCGCTTGATCGTACGGCTCCATCCAATCCATTGGAGGCTTCATGCAGCGACTCACTGTGCCCAGTAAAATTCTCGCCACCGCCATATCGGCGGTAATTTCCAGCTCCGTTCTGGCGCAGGCAGCGTCATCCGGCAATGACTCAGGCATTCTCGAAGAAGTCATTGTCACCTCCCAGAAGCGAGTACAAAGCCTTCAGGACGTACCGGCAAGTATTGCAGCAGTCTCCGGCGACACCATCGAACAGATGGGTGTAGAAAATCTTGAAGACCTCACCAGCTACGTGCCGAATATCCACTTCACCGAAACCGGTCTGAGTACCCAGATGCGCATACGCGGCATTGGCTCGGACAACAGCCAGGGGTTTGAACAATCCGTCGGCGTCTATATGGATGGCATTCATCGGGGACGATCCCAGCTGTTCCGCGCACCGATTTTCGATGTGGAACGGGTTGAAGTCATGCGTGGACCCCAGAGCACTTTCTTCGGGAAAAACAGTATCGCCGGCGCCCTCGACATTATTTCGGCGCGCCCCCAGGACGAGTTTTCCGGCAAGCTCTCCGCAACTTATGAAACCGAGTTTGAAACGCGGGAATTGTCAGGCTTTGTAACCGGCCCCCTGACCGAAACCCTGAACGGACGCATCGCAGTGCGCGCTTACGAAGATCCGGGTTTTATGGAGAATACGACCAAGTCCGTAACAGAGCCCGATCAGGATGAATCCGCGATCCGCGTTTCGCTGGATTATTCTCCCAACGAGAACTGGAACATTTACTTCACGGCGGAACACGACACCTTTGAAGTGCTGGGCCGCGGCATCGAGATTACGCGCGATGCACCGGCCACGCCAGCGAGCCCCACTTTCGGCGGACTGATGGCCCTGATTAATGGCGGCGTGACTTTCGATGGACAGCAGGATTACCGCCGCCAGGCCGATGCGGCCGAGTTCAGTGACAACACCGTCAATTCCCAGACCCTGAATATCGAATACGACTGGAACGGCTACACCATTACTTCACTCACGGGTCTGCTGGGCTTCGACTACTGGGAACAATGTGATTGCGACTTTACTCCCGCCAGCATTCTCAGCGTCGACATGGCAGAAGAATATGACCAGATCAGCCAGGAGTTGCGCATCGCTTCACCTCAGGACGGCAACTTCGAATGGATTGCCGGGGTTTTCTATCAGAAGTACGACCAGACATTTACAGACGTGATGGGTGTGCCCAGTGACTCCATTCTGCCCATTGCTCTGGCGGGCCTGGTGCCACCTATCCTGGGCGGTACCGGCGTCCAGCGTGACTTCACCCAGGATTCCGAGGCCGGTGCTCTGTTCGGCGAAGTTACCTGGCATGCGACCGGCACCATGCGCCTGACACTGGGCGCACGCTACACCCATGAGGAAAAAAATGCGGCCAAGCAGCTTAACCTCGTCGACCTGACCAACCAGTATTCAGTCATCAACGATGCCAATCTCGGCGCGGTCTATCTGGGGGTGTTCAACGCGGAAACTGAACAGTCCGGGGGCCACAACAGGGTCGACACCCGCAGTGAATCGGCCTTCACGCCCTCGCTGAATATTGCCATTGATGTGTCGGATGACATCATGGCTTACGGAAAGATTTCCCGAGGCTTCAAGGCCGGCGGTTTCGACCCGCGTTCCAATAACACCGGCAGCTTTGAGTTTGAAGAAGAATCGGTCAACGCCTATGAAATCGGCTACAAAATGCGTCTGGCTGAGGGTCGCGGCGAGCTTAATGGCACTTTGTATCGCATGGATTACGACGATCTGCAGATCAGCCAGTTTGACGGTGCCGTCGGCTTTAACGTGGGCAACGCAAAAGAAACCCGGGTGCAGGGACTGGAAGTAGACGGACGCTGGCAGCTGGCGGATAACCTTTTATCCCGCTTCGGCTTTTCTTATCTCGACTTTGAATACAGGGATTTTGCCAACGGCGACTGCCACTATGGTCTGACACCCAACGCCAACGGTTTCTGCGATTACACCGGCGAGCGCGGCGTGTATACCCCTGAACTCACGTTCAACGGATCGCTGGAATACGTGAATTCCCTGGGGGGCGGCCGGCTACTCGTGATCGGTGCCGATGCACAGTGGGTCGATAAGCAACAGGTGCATGTCAATCTGGATCCCAACGGGCAGATTGATGCCCATACCCTGCTCTCCCTGCGCATCGGCCTGGAAACGGATCAGTGGGAACTGGCACTGCTGGGTCGCAATCTGCTGGACGAGGACATCATTTCCTATTCTGCCAACGTGCCCCTTTCAGAGACTCTGGCCGGCAGCAACACCTTTTACAGTTTCCCGCGCAGGCCCCGCACCCTGGCGGTGGAAGCTACCTGGCGCTTCTAGGGAACCTCTGATCAAGTCCGAATAGCGTCTGGCTTACAGCGCTTTGCGAGA
>CAZXLJ010000111.1:0-10631 GCA_964641175.1 uncultured Cellvibrionaceae bacterium | reverse complement strand
TTCACACACCCCCTCCCAACCTCCCCCTTCGCAGGGGGAGGAGCTTCAAGGTCCCACTTAGGTACTGGTCGACAGGAATAAAGCAATCAGAAATGGTGGGCCAGATCAGCCCTCAAACTGCGCCGAGTGCAGGGCTGCATAGTGCCCGCCGGCATTGATGAGCTCCGCATGGCTACCGGCTTCGACGATCTCGCCCTGATCCATGACCACGATCTTGTCCGCGTTTTCGATGGTGGACAGTCGATGGGCAATGACCAGAGTGGTGCGGCCTTTCTGGAGCTTTTCCAGAGCGATCTGGATCGCCTTTTCGGATTCGTTGTCCAGCGCTGAAGTTGCCTCATCCAGAACCAGAATCGGGGCGTCCTTGTAAAGCGCCCGGGCGACGGCCAGGCGCTGCTTCTGACCGCCCGAAAGCCTTGCACCATCCTCGCCCACTGCCGTCTCCAGCCCGTCGGGCATGGTCTCGATAAATTCCAGCGCATTGGCGTGACGCGCCGCTTCCTGAATGCGGTCATAGTCCACTGACTGACCGCCATAGGCGATATTGCTGGCGACGCTGTCGTTGAAGAGCACAGTCTGCTGGTTCACCAGGGCTATATTGCGCCGCAGGCTGGCGAGGGTGACGGCGGTAATGTTCTGGCCGTCGATCAGAATTTCACCGCTGTCGATTTCGTAAAACCGCATCAGCAGATTGGTGAGGGTGCTCTTGCCGCTGCCGGAGCGTCCGACGAGCGCAACTGTTTCACCCGGTTCGATCACCAGATTAATATCGCGAATCGCCGGAACTTCCGGGTTGTAGCTGAAGCACACATTGCGGAATTCAATGCGGCCCTGGGTGATCTGCAGCGGCGTCCGGGCATGGTCCGGCTCGGGGGGCAGATCGATGACTTCGAAGATGGATTCTGCAGCAGCAAGGCCCTTCTGGATGATTTCGTTGACGGAACTGAACGACCGCAGAGGTTTGGCGATCATGGTGGCCGCGGTCAGATACGCCATTGCAGAACCCACGTCGTCCTGCCACAGCCACAGCACCAGAAACATGATGACCGCCAGATTCAATGCGATCACCACGTGGAATACCGGCCCCTGTAGGGCGGACACGCGTTCGTATTTGGTGGCGAGGCGCGTGTTCTCATCGCTTGCCTGGTTGAAGCGCCGGATTTCAAAGGCCTGCCCCACGAAGCTCTTGACCAGCCGGAAGCCCTGCAGTGCCTCATTGGCAATGTGGGTAATACCGCCCATGGAGACCTGCATCCGCCGGCTCAGCCGCCGGAAGTAGCGGCTGGCGATGGAAACCAGCCCTGCAAGCAAAGGCGCTACAACGAGAAAGACCAGGGTCAGCTGCCAGTTTTTGTACGCCATGAACCCCAGCAGTGCCACCACGGTAAAGCCATCGCGCATGGCGATCTTGACGGCATTGGTGACCGAGCCGGTAACCTGCTGGATGTTGTAGATCAGCAAAGACACCAGCTCACCGCTGTTTCTCTGGTCGTAATACCGGCTGGGCAGGTTTACCAGTGAACCGAACAGCTGCTTGCGCAGATCGTTGACGACGCCCAGGCCAACGCGGCTGATATAAAAGTTGCCAAGGAAAAATCCGACGCCGTGGACCATGCGCGCGAGTACGACCACAACCGGCACTGCGATCATCAGCTTCGGATCGCGGGTCTGAAGGCCTTCGATGAAATATTCCATCAGGGCGGCCATCGCCATTTCCATCCCTGAATAGATAACAAATCCGAAAATGCTCAACCCGAAAAACCCGCTATAGGGTTTGGCAAAAGCCAGCAGGCGCTTGTAAAGCTGTGTGTTTTCGCGGAAAGATTTCACAGGTTGCCTTGCAGGCTCCGATTGGCCATGGAGGAGTTGTTACGCGGGATACGCACTGCAGGTATCAACCGCCCGGACCAGCCGGGCGATGAGGGGGTAGCGGCCTCCCTGCCGCCCGTAGTCATCAGTCCGCGACCGGAGTCAGCCATTCGCGATGTTGCTCGAGGCCGCCTTTGACTGCACTGAAATAGGCACTCTGCAGGCGCTCGGTGATCGGGCCGCGCGCGCCGGACCCTATGATGCGTGAGTCCAGGGACCGGATTGGCAGGACTTCGGCGGCGGTTCCAGTGAAGAATGCTTCATCCGCAATATAGACTTCATCCCGGGTAATGCGTTTTTCCAGCACGGTCAGCCCGAATTCTGCCGCAAGTTCGAAGATGGTCTTGCGGGTGATGCCGTCCAGGCAGGAAGTCAGTTCCGGGGTATAGAGCACGCCGTCGCGAACAATAAAGATGTTCTCGCCGCTGCCTTCAGCGACGTAACCTTCATTGTCCAGGAGCAACGCTTCTTCGCAGCCGCTATCCAGGGCTTCGCGCAAGGCCAGCATCGAATTGATGTAGTGGCCATTGGCCTTGGCCTTGCACATGGAGATGTTGACGTGGTGTCGGGTGTAGCTTGACGTGCGGACCTTGATACCCAGCTCTTTAGCTTCCGGCGACATGTAGGAAGGCCAGTGCCAGGCGGCCACGATAACGTGGGTCTCCAGATTGTCCGCCCGCAGACCCATACCTTCCGAACCGTAAAATGCCATGGGTCGCAGGTAGGCTTCTTTCAGGCCATTGGCCGCGACGACCTGGCGCTGAGCATTATTGATCGCTTCCCTGGTGAAAGGCATTTTCATATTCATGATGTGTGCAGAGCGGAATAACCGGTCTGTGTGTTCGCGCATGCGGAAAATGCAGCAACCGCGGGCCCCGGCGTCATAGGCGCGCACGCCTTCGAACACACCCATCCCGTAATGCAGGGTATGAGTCAGCACGTGAACCTTGGCATCGCGCCAGGGAATCATTTCTCCATCGAACCATATGAGACCGTCTCGGTCAGCAAAAGACATAAAACTCTCCAAAATGCAGCTGATTCAGCGTGCTGGTGGTTATCCACCGCCGCCACAAACCTGACAAACCTTCCCTACCTGTAGCGGCCGCCCGCCGAACCGGTATAACCGGCTGGAAATGCGGCCATGACCAGTCGCCAGCCCTTCCGTGCACCGGCGAAGTCCCGAATGCGAGCGCAGCTGCAGCGACGCGGGCCGCGCAGAGTGTACGTTCGTTATTGGGCTGTGCAGTAGTATCCGAAGACATGAAAACGAAAAATCCGCGATCACGTTTCCGGGGCGGAACCAAATACGCTTTGCCATATGCGGATAACGTTTTGGCGGTGGGGCTCCGCGCTATTCTCATCGATGACCGCTGGCTGCTGTTGCAGAGTCAGGCGGTGACCTATGGATCGGAAGGCTTTGTAGGCTTCGATTAATTGATTAACCTCTTGGGCGTCCAGCCGGTCCGCAGCCAGCAGCCCTTCGAGTATGCGGATGTTGTCCGGATAGCGAGTAAGCTGCGGGTGTTTGCTGGACCAGGCCAGAACGGCATATTGAACCAAAAACTCAATGTCGACAATCCCTCCGGCATCCTGTTTCAGGTCGAAACGGCCCTCAGCGCGCTGGCGGGAATTGCTGCCGAGCTGTTCGCGCATTTTCTGCCGCATGCCGAGCACGTCCTCGCGCAGTCTGGCCTGATCCCGCGCACGGGTGAGGATATGGTGGCGCAGATCGGCAAACTCCGCAGCCAGGGCCGTCGGTCCCACCACCACCCGGGCGCGTACCAGGGCCTGATGCTCCCAGGTCCAGGCCGACTCTTCCTGGTATTTGCGGAAACCGGTAAGGCTGGTTACCAGCAGCCCGGAGTTGCCGGAAGGTCGCAGGCGCATGTCGACTTCATAGAGCTGACCCGAGAGAGTATTGGTGTTGAGAATATGGATGATTTTCTGTCCCAGACGCATGTAAAAAGTCAGGTTGTCGATTGCCCGGTTGCCCCCAGGGTCGCCAGCTGTCTGTCCGTTCGGATCGGCATCATGAATAAACACCAGGTCGAGATCCGAGCCGTGAGCCAGCTCGATTCCGCCGAGCTTGCCATAGCCCACGATCAGGAAATTCGGCTCGGTGGCGGATTCTCCGGAGGGGGCCCCGTGCCGGGCCACCATCTGTTGCCAGGCCATCTGCAACACATAAGCCAGAAGCACTTCGGCCAGTTCCGTCAGATAGTCGCTGACTTTCATCAGGGGCAGGCGTCCCGTCAGTTCGCAGGCGGCTGCCTGCAGGCTCTGGGACTGGCGAAAATAACGCAGGGCATCCATCTGCCCTTCGAGATCGTGCTCGTCAACGCGGAGCAGTTCACTGCGCAGTTCCTGGGATAGCTCCTCGAGGGTCGGAATGGTGTACAGCGCTGCCGGGTTCAGCAGTTCGTCGAGGAGGGCAGGATGATCAGCCAGGCGGTCGGCGATCCACGGGCTGGCTTCACTCAATGTCACCAGTTGATCAAGGGCGCCGGGATTTTCAATCAGCAGGGTCAGGTAGACGCTGCGCCGGGCGACGGCGGTAAGCAGTTTCACCAGGCGGGTCAGGGTCTGGGTGGGATTCTGACTGCGGCTAAGACGTTGCAGGAGCGACGGCATCAACTGGTTCAGGCGTTCGCGACCGGTGGCTGCCATAGCAATCACTGCCGGGGCCGCCAGCAGATCGTTGCGCAAAATGGCGATCGCCGCCTCTGGCTGTTCAAAGCCGAGTTTGCCCAGATCCGCCTGCAGATCCAGTTGATCTGCATCCGACAGACTCCACAGGTCGCGCCAGACCAGAGTGGGGCCGCCCGGGTCGGTGTCGCTGCTGCGCGGTTCGGCGATCATGGCGCTGAACTGTTCATGCACCCGGTCCCGGTGCCGTTCGAGCTCGGCGTGAAAAGATGCCCAGTCGGCAAAACCCATCACCTGGGCCAGACGCAGGCAACCGGTGGCGTCGGTGGGTAACTGCTGGGTCTGCTTGTCCTGCCAGGCTTGCAGGGCGTGTTCGATATTGCGCAGAAACAGGTAGGCCTCTGCCAGCGCCTGGTCCTGACCGGGCGGCAGGCACCGGTGCTTGACCAGCAGCGGCAGGACCGTCAGCAGGCGCCGCTCCTGCAAAACCGTATCGCGCCCACCCCTGATGATTTGAAATGCCTGGGCGATGAATTCGATTTCGCGGATACCGCCGCGCCCGAGCTTGATGTTGTCCTGAAGCCGGCGCCGTTTCACTTCCTTGTTGATCAGATGCTTCAGATTGCGTAGCGCTTCTATGGCCGTAAAGTCGACATATTTTCGATAGGTAAACTGACGCAGCAGCGCTTGCAGTTCCTCGGTGTACTGTCTGGGGCCATTGTTTGCCATGACCCGCGCCTTGATCATTGCAAAGCGCTCCCACTCGCGGCCCTGAGTCTGGTAATAATCTTCGAGGGCGCCAAAGCTGCTCGCCAGCGTGCCGCTTTGACCGTAAGGCCGCAGCCGCATGTCGACCCGGAATACGAAGCCGTCGGCGGTGGGATGGTCCAGTGATTTGATCATTGCCTGCCCCAGCCGGGTAAAAAATTCCTGATTGGAGATGGGCTTGTCCACGCCCCGGGTTTCGCCACTTCGGGGAAATGCAAAGATCAGGTCAATATCGGAAGAGAGGTTAAGCTCGTCGGCGCCCAGTTTGCCCATGCCGATCACCAGCATGGGCTGCGGTTGCCCCTGATGGCTGGTCGGAACCCCCAGGGCTCCCGCCAGGCGGTGATAGTGGTAATCCAGGCACGCCGCCACCGCCGCGTCCGCAAGGGCGGTCAGTTCTGCGGTGGTGGTCATGGTATCGACCAGGCGGTTGAGATCCCGCCAGATGATGCCACACATGGCGCGATGCCTGATGCGGCGTAAATGCGCATCCCATTCGGCGGGTGCGAAGGTCAGCGCGGCCGACAGCTCCAGCCGGTAGGTGTCAAGCGTAGTCGGAGTGTCGAGGTTCTGATCAAGAAGGGCCAGGAATTCGGCGGGGTGATGGCACAGCCAGTTGGTGGCGTATTCGCTGCCCAGGGCCAGCCGGTGGAAGCGGGGCAGTTGCATACCGTCCAGCTTCCGTAGCAATGCGGCGGATTGTTCGGCGCAAGCGCGCTTTTCCCAAACGGATTTGAACCGCAGCAAATTGGCGTGTGCCAGGTCGCTGCCCGGCACATCGAAGCACTGATCCAGATTCTCCACGGGGACCTCGGCTTTTTCCTGTCAGTGGGTGTTACTGAACGGAGACAGTCACACTGCGGGAGGTATCCAGCCAGTTGTTAAGCTGCACGATATCCTCTTCCGTCAGGACGCCGGCGGCACGGCTCAACTCCAGGCGGGCAATGATGTAGCTGTAGAGGGAATCGTAGAAGTCCCGCTGGGCGCTGAAGAGATTGCGTTGCGCGTTCAGAACGTCAACCAGGTCGCGGGTGCCCACGTCATATCCGGCCTGAGTGGCTTCCAGCGCGCTGCGGGCCGAAACGATTGCCTGCTCCCGGGCACGCACGGTGGCGGCCGAGGTCATCACGTCCAGATAGGAGACGCGGGTGGCCTGGGTCGTATTGCGACGCGCGCCGAGGTAAAGCTCGCGGGCGCTGAGATACTGGCTGTAGGCCTGTCTGCGTCCGGCGGAAATTCCACCACCCCCAAACAGTGGCACGGATAAGGTCACCGATACGGTGGTCGTCGTGGCATCGTCAAAGGGTACCGTCACGTCACCATACGTGCGCTCAACGTCGGATTTTCCCCTTTGCAAGCCCGCGCGCACCGTCGGGAAGTGTTCCGCCCGGGCGATGTCGGCGGTGGACTCGGCGGCCTCAGCCCGGAACTGCGCCGCTTTGAGGAGCGCGTTGTTTTCCAGGGCGAGTTTTTCCCAGTGCTCCCGGTTGGCGGGTTCCGGCGGGGTAACTTCGAGCTTTTCTTTTAATGGACTGATTTCCTGATAACTCTGACCGGTGAGAACCTCCAGAGCTTCAAAGGCGACACCGAGATTGCCTTCGGCCTGCAGGCGGTTGGCATTGGCCGAATCAAAAGCGGCCTGGGCTTCATGGACTTCGGTAATGGCGGTCAGCCCCACTTCGAAACGCTGCCGGGACTGTTCGAGCTGCTGGCGCAGCGCCTCGGCCTCTGCCCGTGAGGTGGCCAGGGTATCGGCTGCCAGCAGCACGTTGAAGTAAGCATTGGTGGTGCGCAGGACCAGGTCCTGGGCTTCGTCCATAAAAGTCGCTTCGGCTTCGTTGGCAAGAGATCGGCCCTGCTGGTAGCGATACCACGCACCGAAGTCCAGAAGCGGCTGGTTGACACTGACACCGACGGTCTTGCTGGTTGATTCGAAGTCGCCAGAAGCGATGAGCGCAGGTCCAAGAGCGCCGCCGTTCGGGTCAGTTGGCACCGGCACCACGACGTCGCTATCCTCAACGCCACCACCGCTGCTGCTGTCCTCGCGGTCGGAACGGGACCAGGTAGCGTCGGCGGTCACTTGTGGCAGCAGCGCCGAGCGACCGATGGCCCGGCTCTGGCGACCCGCTTCCAGATTTGCCCGGGCGGCCTGGTATTCATGATCGTTTTCGACGGCTTTCTGATAAATGTCCAGCAAGGTGGCCGCGGAGGCATGCTGCATGGCAAAAGACACGGAAAAAGTCAGAAGTGCCCTGCGGAAAATACGTGAGGTCGTCATGTCTGTCCTTAAGAAATCAATACAGGTGGGAGTCTGCTTGTCGGAACAGGGCCATGTCCGCCGCAGTTGGCATGCCAGAGCACCTCTGATCAAGTCCGGACAGCGCCTGCACAAGCCAGAATTTTCGGCCTGCAAGGTACTTTTCGCAGTGAATGGCCTTAGCTTGCGGTGAATGGCTCAGCTCTTCGCAGGAAAGGCAAAGCGCTGTAAGCCAGACGCTATTCGGACTGGATCAGAGGTCCTGGAGGCAGTCAGTATCATTCGCCCTGAAATCGGGTAGCCATTCTAGGCGAACTCGGCGGACGTGTCTTCACTGTATGTATATTTTGCACGCCCTCGCGGGGTCTTCACACAAGCGCCAGGCGCTGCAGGAATGGCAGCAAACGGGTTGGGAACCCGTTAAGGAAGTGTTCGCGTGCTCAGGCGTAGACGTCGATAATGCTGAGTGTGCCGTCGAATTCGGCAACCCTGTTGAAGGTCTGCATGGCAATGGTCTGCCGGTGGCTCGCAGTAACGGTTCGCGCCTCGATAGCAGGCCCGGCAGCAGCAATATCCTTGGCGAAAAGCCCCCGCGGCCCATCATGGCCGGCAGTGTGGAGGTGACGGGTGGAATAAAGGATGACAGCCGGCTGATCTGTCGCAGGCGGCAAGCCCCCGCGCGGGGGCGGCACTCTTGCATCCGCAGGCGCTCCCGCGGCGGGTCCGCCGGGGCGCTGGGTGTAGATGTGAGAGGCCTGGATAATCCGCATGGCTAATCGGCAAGTCCGCTTGGGGTTGGTCTTTATCTATACGTTTCGATCGGTTAACCCGTATCGCTGCCATACGGAATGTTTGAGCCGGCGCATCAAATTATAGGCATCATTGCCAGAGCGTGAATCCGTGCTCGAAAAGCGGTGTCGTCTTCGCTAGACTGTGCCGGTCTTGTCGGGGTGCGGACTCGTAATAACGGGGACGCTGAGAAAAACCCGCTGACCTGATCCGGGTAATGCCGGCGTAGGGAACGAGATGTTTGCCGTACCGGTTTCTCACCGCCTGTCAAATATTCCCCAGTTCGTCTACTCCGCAATCCATCCAAGTTGGTGGCGTCAAAATTATAACGACTTAGGCGACAGTGGTGTATGAACTATGACCCAGAATAATGCTTCTTCGCAGCTCCAGGCTTCCTCCCAGGGCAGGGGTTCACGGCCAGTGGAAAAACCCTCCCGCCCGGTACGGGTGGTATTGAGCATTGCCGGCAGCGATTCCAGCGGGGGTGCGGGGATCCAGGCCGACATCAAGACAGGTGGAGCATATGGCGTGTTTGTCGCGACGGCGATAACCGCTCTCACGGCCCAGAACAGCGAAAGGGTGGCGGCCATCTATCCGGTTGCGCCCGAACAGGTGGTGGCGCAGATCGAGGCGGTGGCTGAAGCCATGCCGCTGCACGCCATCAAGATAGGTATGCTCGGCAATCTTGAAGTGCTCAATGCAGTGGCTGACTGCCTGATGCGTTTCCGGATTCCCCTGGTCGTCGATCCGGTTCTGGGTGCGACCAGTGGCAGCTCACTGGTACGTGGCGAGGACATTGTGCCGGCATACATCAGCCGGCTTCTGCCCCTGGCAACCGTCGTGACACCCAATCTCGAAGAAGCGGCCCGGCTGCTGGGTGGCGAAGTGGCGACCAGCTACGAGGAAATGGAGCGGCAGGCAATGGCGCTGCTGGAGCTGGGAGCTAATGCGGTGCTCTTAAAAGGGGGCCACGGCCAGCTGTCCAAGGCCGTAGACTATCTTGCGACGGAAGAGGGGTTGCAGCCCTTTGGCGCGCCGCGCCTGCAAACGACCAATACGCACGGAACCGGCTGCACACTGTCAACTGCCATCGCCGCGGGACTGGCTCAGGGGCTGGGTTTGCCTCAGTCCATTGCCGCTGCCAAGACATACATTCAGGGCGCAATCGGCCAGAGTGACCGCCTGCAGCTGGTCACGGACAACGGCCCTGTCCATCACTTCTATCAATACTGGTAACCAGCGGACGAACAGCTATGAAACAGCACCATGCAGATGAGAATTTCAGCAGTGAGCAAGCTCAGGTCGATGAGTCTTCGATCAAGCCTTTTCCCCATTCGCGGAAAATCTATCTGCAGGGTTCGCAGCCGGATATCCGGGTGCCGATGCGGGAAATTTCACTCGCGGACACGCCGACCGATTTTGGCGGCGAAGCCAATCCGCCGGTCCGCGTCTATGACACGTCGGGGCCCTATACCGACCCCGACATCCAGGTGGATCTGCGGCTAGGCCTGCCGGCCATTCGCACCCGCTGGATCGAAGCGCGCGGGGATACCGAGCTGCTCGACGGCAGCAAGTCGGCGTTCACCCGGGAGCGGCTCGATGACCCTCGGCTTGCCGCGATGCGCTTCCAGCATGTGCGCACGCCACGGGTTGCCAGGGCGGGGCACAACGTCTCGCAAATGCACTACGCCCGGCGCGGCATTATTACGCCCGAGATGGAATTCATCGCCATTCGCGAAAACATGAGCCTGCAACAGGCGCGGGAACTGGGCGTGCTGTCTCAGCAACACCCCGGGCATTCTTTCGGTGCCAGCATCCCCGCCGAAATCACGCCGGAGTTTGTGCGCGACGAAGTGGCGCGCGGACGCGCGATCATTCCGGCAAACATTAATCACCCCGAAATTGAGCCGATGATCATCGGCCGGAATTTTCTGGTCAAGATCAATGGCAACATCGGCAACAGTGCGCTCGGTTCCTCGATTGAGGAGGAGGTGGCCAAACTCACCTGGGGCACCCGTTGGGGCGCCGATACCATCATGGATCTGTCGACGGGCAAGAATATTCACGAGACGCGCGAGTGGATTATCCGTAACTCCTCCGTGCCAATCGGCACGGTCCCGATCTATCAGGCTCTCGAGAAAGTGGGTGGAGTCGCCGAAGAACTTACGTGGGAAATTTTCCGCGACACCCTGATCGAACAGGCGGAGCAGGGCGTCGATTATTTCACCATCCACGCCGGCGTGCTGCTGCGCTACGTGCCGATGACCGCACGGCGCGTCACCGGGATTGTTTCGAGGGGTGG
>CAZXLJ010000110.1:2418-10696 GCA_964641175.1 uncultured Cellvibrionaceae bacterium | reverse complement strand
ATTGAGCCGCGCCGAATTTGGTGAGGTTGCCGTTTTTGTCATGTACAACAGCGCTGCCACCGACCGAGGTGTACTGGTTGAGGCGATTGACATTGTACTGGCCAGTGTTGCCGACGCTGTCGGTATGGGCATACAGATTGAGGTTCCACTGCTGCGCAGCAACCTGGCTTGCGGGGTTGTAAGTATAGCTTTGCGACAGATCATAAGCGGTGCCGGCAAAGTTGTGGGAGAAACTACCCAGCCGCAGTACGGCGTCATAATTAAGCGTGGTGATGGCTCCGCCGGCGGTTTTTGTTTTGGGCAAGCCGTGAGGGTAGTAACTCTGCGACGCGATGGTAGCGCCTGCGGGATCGACTATAGCTCTTAAATTGTCGAGACCATCGTAGGTGTACTTGAAAGTCTGGCCGTCGGGATACCTGGTGGACACGCGGTTGCCATGCGCATCGTATCTGTGGCTTAAAGTGTAGGCAGTGCCAACGCTGGAGCGTTCCGACAGCAGCTCCCCGAAGCCATTGTAAGTAGTAAAGACGGCAAGGCCATTGCCAGCGCTGGTTGATGCATTGCCAAATTCCGCCTTGAGTTGCAGGCCGCGCAAGTCGTACTGGTACAGCACATCCTGGGCGGTGGTGGCGGGGATGTCCTTGGTGGAGACCCGATTGAGCGCGTCGTGCCGGTATGCGATTAGCCGGCCATCGCGTTTTCGCAATTGGTTCATGTTGCCATTCGCGTCGTAGCCATACCGTTCGAAATCGGTCGTGCTGGGGGCGCCCGAGACTGGATCGGGGAAATAGGTGTAGTTCAGGCGCATAAAGCTGTCGTAGGCATAACGAGTGGTGTTGCCGTTGGCATCAGTCGCCTGGGTTTTTAAAGAGCCACTGTAGGTGTATTTCGCATAGTCTTGTTGAAGCCTGGTCTGATAGGCTTTTATGACTCTGGTGATCTGGTTGCGGTCATCATATTCATAATAGGTAATTCTGTCTTGGCCCAGACTACCATCAGCGCCCAGGGTGCACGCGTTGGCGGGGCTTAGCTCCGGTGCGAGCCGGTTTGGGTTCATCCGTACCGCTTCACACTGAAGGCGATTGCGGTTGTCATAGCTATACTGTTTGAGGGTTTTGTATTCCCCATGCCCATCGGTTCGGCCCGCAAACTGTCTGCGCCCAAACTGGTCGTAGCTGATTCGCTCGATATAAGCGATAGTGAAGCTGGCTCCCCAATCTTCCGGAGGAACGGATTCTTCATACCAGTCAGTCAGGCTGCCGTATTCGATGGCGGTGACCAATGCCGGCTGAGTCGCGATTCCATAGATGTACCGTACGGCAGACAAGCCAGCCACGCCATTCTTTTGGGCAGCATTAATTTCCGCCAGCAGAAGGCCGTTGCTGGAGTAACGGTATTCCTTGCGGTGAGAGGAGGGCGGATCCAGCGACAGGGCGCCTTGAGCAAGTACGAGTGCTGCCAGTGCCAGTGTGTTTCGGAATGACGCTTTCCAGCGCAGAAAATTTTTTGCAATACGTTGCATGACTACAGCCTCCTTAGGGACAACTTTCCAGGACAGACGCGCCTTTGGGCAGAGTTTCGGCGATGCGATTACCCGCGTTGTCGTAGGCGTAGCAGGTGACGCGGGTGCTAACCACCCCAACATCCCCTTCGGCAGTCACGCTTTTACCCCTCAGCAACAAATTGTTCGGCGATCCGTCCTGTGGGCCGTAGTAGTAATGGGTCCTGACGGTATCCAATTCACCACCATCACACCCGCTGGGATTAGCATTGGTGGTTCGGCAATGAAATTCGCTTGCCGGTAACCAAAGTGGCGAATCGGCCCGCTCAACCGAATCGGAGTGCTTTCTGTAGTACGCGTACTTTTGCGTGTATTGATAGCGAGTCGCGGGCCGCGTCGAGACACCATTGGCAGATACAGCGGGCCCGGTTACCGAGGCCACTTGGCCGGAGGCCACATGATAGCTGTAATCTGTTTGTGCACCCTTACCGTCTTTTACCCAAACGGGCTTATTGCAATATCGAAAGTTGGCATTAGTGCATGAAGCTGGATACAGCGCCTGCATCACTGTCACCCCATTGGCAGTAATGGCGTGCAGGTTGCCGCGGTGGTCATAGCTGTAATGCTTCCTAAGCCCGGAAGGCCCCACGTGGGAGGTAACAAAATTTCGGGCATTTATCTCGAAATAGAAATTGCCATCTTTTGTGGAGCTCACATACTGAAATACATTCGGGAAGCTGGCCGACATTTCAACACGGGCAACGCCTACTCCGCCGCGAGCATAATCACCGGCTTGATTAATCTCCCAAGGTTTTCCATAGCCAACGCTGCGATTTTGATGCACACCCTTGGTCAGCACGCCTTCTTTGGTGTGGACATCCCAGTACGTTTGCACTAATGCGATCCCCATAAGTCCCAGGTCGGAAGTGGCCCCGGTAAACCTCCCGTCGTTCTTATAGGTATATCGAAAATCCGGAGTAGAGCTATGAGCAGATTTCACAGCCACGAGCCTTGGTGAAAAGCGATTATCACCGGGGTTTCTCTCCAGGCACCACTGACTTACCCCAGCTCCATCCACCTCACTAAAACGGCAAATATTATGGGTTTCATAATGGTATTCGGTGATGCCGCCGTGCTGATCAGTAACCTTGATGATGTTTTTCATCCCTTCAGAGTTAAAAAGGGATTCGGGGGCTCCCGGAGGCCAACCGAAGCGGGCCGTCGGCCAGCCGTCTGTGTCACACGCGGATCCCCGTGCCGAAGCACAATGCTGGACAGCCAGATTGATCCCCGCAATATAATTCGGGTTGAGAACCCATCTGCTGTTGCCTTCACCATACTTCGGAAGGCCGTACTTGAGCATGAAGCCGGTATTAGTCGTCACTGCCCCTTCTTCTATTGTGAGTTTGAACCCGTCGGGGTAGATTACGGCGCGAAGATCCCGTTTACCACTAACCCCGCTCTCACCCAGCGTGTTTCCGCCTGTCGTGGCCCAATAGAGTGACTCAATACCCTCCGGCGTTCGCCAGATCAACGTGCTTCTGCCGTCGCGTATCTCGTGCCTGAGCGAGTGCCGCAGATCACCGACGGGCGTAAAGCTGGCGCCATCACTATTAAGCATGAACTCGTGGCTACCCGCGGGCCCGAAAACCCGCATCAGCCAGAGATGGTTTCCATCATCCACGAGCGAACTGTAAACCTGGGGTGTCAAGATTCCTTTTTCATCGGACCGCAGATATGCATCGTTATTGGACACTTTCACATATCTGGCGTTGCCGGCATATTTATCGATATAAGCTTGGACGAGACTTTTTTTTCCGTCCAAGTGATTCGTATAGACACGCATATCGTGGCTAAGCCCGCGCTCAGCTCCGATACTGACGGTTGTCAGGCTTTGCACAGGTTGACCTGTAGCGACGTTGATACCCAGTTCGTCCACGACTCTCACTGGTGGCGGGGCAAGTGTATCTAATTGAACAGCAAGAACAGGGGTTGTGACGCTGAATAACAAGGCCAGTTGTAACGTGTATTGCAGTTGCTTGAACATTTCCGAGTCCGCAGTAATCTAAAATCCATTCCCAAAAGAAAGCTAGAAGTAAGCTTGTTCGCTACAGATGTTATCCACGGTGCAGGCCCTGATCCACTCAAAGCACCGCGTGTTGTGGTCGTAGTAGCGCTTGCTTCCATCGACGGTAGCAACGCTGGCAGTTCTTATTTTGATCTCGAATTTGGCAACGCCACTTACTGATGCCCAGGTGATGTAGCAGCCTCCCCCCTGGTGGGTGGCTTGACTAAGCGCGGTAGGTTTTGGGGGCGCAGGTGGGGCGATCGTGCAGTTGCCACCAGCGGAATTGACTTTGATTCGATTTCCGCCTGCGTCGTAGCAGTAGCCCGCTTTCTCCACTCCATTCTCATGCACCTTTACCAACCGGCCGAGGGAATCGTATTCGTAGGCGTGCTGAACGGGCCCAGCGACACAGAACAACGGCATGCAGCTGCCCGCAACTACCGTTACTTTCAAGATTGCACTAAACGTATTCCTGTCCATGAATCTATTCCGTTCCGCATTTGAAAACATCTGTATCGTCAATGCACGCCAGCAGATGGGCACTATTGGGTCAGATGTGGTCTTGAAGAATATGAGAGACGGGGAGAAAAAAGAGATCTTGGGTGCGGACGTTTAGCAAGATTCCTTTCAACTACCTCTCCAGTGTTCGCGCTCGCTGACTGCTGACGTATATTATTTAGGTTAGGATTAGGCGTCAATGCCGTTTATCTGAAGCCCGGTAGTAGAGATACACGTCACCTGCCAGCCAGAGATGCAGGTTATCCGGCGCTTCGAAATAACGATCAAGTCACCCTGACCGACCAGTCCTGCGAAAAGATATCCGCTTTAATCTTGTTTCGAGCGGGGGGCGGAGCCCCCTTATTCTTCCTCCACCGGGTCCACGCAGACGGGCATTTTTGGCCCCACGTCCACCGTGAAATACTCGCGACCTTCCGCGCCGTTGCGGACGTGGCGGGTGCGCAGGCTGAATTCATATTGGCCGGGCTGCAGGGGCACTTCAACGCCCAGGGTCTGCATGGTGACAAATTCCTTGCGCACTTCGTCAAACAGCTCGCCGAGGGTGTTACTGCTGCTGCCGTAAAAGTATTTGCCCTTGCCGGCGGCGGCGATGGCCTCCAGTTCGGCGGTGTCCACACTGGTACCCAGGCCGATCACATGGGTGCGCAACTGCGGGACTTTGGCCAGGGCCGCCTGCACATCTTCCAGGGTGGTCGGTTTGGCGCCGAATGAAGTCCAGTGGATGCCTTCAGCATTGCCTTCATTGCGGTAAGAGCTGTTATCGAAGAAAAAGTGGTTATCCTTGCCGTCCGAGAGGACGATCATGATGTGCTGGTCGCGCTGACCCGCGGCCACGCCCTCGGTGAGTCGATCAGCATGAACTTCCGCCATGTGGTGTACAGCTTTGTACAGACCGGTAAAGGTGCCTTCGGAGGGTGGCGGAATCCGGTAAATGCTGTCGATGGACCAGGAATTGCCGCCGCCATCTTTCGCCGGGCGGAAAATATACTCATGGAACCAGGCCAGCTCCCAGTGGAATTCGGAATTGATGTTTTCCCAGGCGTTCTGTGTATCGCGCAAAATTGAAACCGCGGCTTCCTTCATGGGCTCGAATGCCGGGGGTTCGTGCGTGAGCATGGAGTAGCTGCTGTCGAGTACCAGCGAAAGGAGCAGGTTGGATTGCAAGAGCTTTGACTCTTCGCTGAGCAAGGATTCGACGTCAACCGCTTGCCGGTCAACATACAGCTCCGAGGCGAGCTGGGTGGATTCACCTTGCGAATTCAGTTGTGGATCGACCAGCTGGCCGTTTTCGTCCCGGGCAACGAACTGGACGATAAAGCGGGTCGCACCATTGCGTTCGACCCGGCACAGGGACTGGCTGGCCACCTGCACGGTCAGCAGGTTATCGACGCACTGGTCTCCTTCAGCGTGCTGCCCGTCCGGGCAGATCAGAGAATCGCGGACACAAAGGCCGTTTTCGCTGTGATAACCCTCCCCGCAAGCAGGCTTTTCCTGATCCACCACGCTGCCGCCGCCATTATTGTTGCACTGACCGGGATAACCACCGTTGGCGCAGCCACCGCCACTGCCACCACTTGAGCAAGCGCTGAGCAGTAAACCGGAAAGAGCCATGGATGCGAGGGAGGTATACGACACGGAGTGATTCACAAAGGTCACCTGTGGGTAATTGAATGGTATGTGGTACGTAACGCCGTGCTGGTTCTATTGACGGCTTGTCTGTAAAACGCGTGCTGAAATCGATTATTAGAGCCATTTAGTGGCATCATCCGTGAAAAAATGCGTACTGGACAACAGCTCCACCGGTCCATGGTGACCTGCCGAAACCGCTGCACAATACGCTCAGGATGGTCTCGGCAAAATAAAGCTACAGAACTGAATTCGAACTGAATGCGAATGCCGCACCGACAGACGGCCGGTCGCACCTGCGCGAATGTGGTCAGTTTGGCGTTTGAGGTGCGATTAGTCTATATACACAGATGAACAATTTTCCGGAACATCTGGATTATTCGGAATAACGGCTCACTGCCGGTTCGCTCTGCTCGTGCAGACGCCGGACCGGATTCAAGATTCCTTTATAGGAGCAACCATGAGAGTTCGCGTTAATATTCGTCCCCTTTTAACCCTGGGCATTGTGGCCGGTATGACCACCGGCATCGCGACGCTGCTGACCGCATGCGGTGCGGTCGCCGACAAAGACCCGGCCCCGAGCGAAATTCAGTCTCCAGCCAAAAAACAGCCTCCAGCCAAAAACCAGTCTCAGAACAAAACCAAAACCCTGGAATTTTTGACTGAGCCTCTGATTACCCACATCTACACGGCAGATCCGTCGGCCCATGTGTTCAACGGCAAACTCTATATTTATCCTTCACACGATGTCGAAAGCGAAGCGCAGAAAAACGGAGTGGCCGGCTCAGGTTTCGACATGCGCGACTATCACGTGTTTTCAATGGATAACATCGACGCGCCTGTACGGGACCACGGTGTGGCTCTGCGTCTGGAGGATATTCCCTGGGCGACCCGGCAGCTATGGGCGCCAGATGCTGCCGAGAAAGACGGTCGGTATTATTTTTATTTCCCGGCTAAGGATCAGGAAGGCCTGTTTCGCATTGGTGTCGCTGTGGGGGACCGACCGGAAGGGCCGTTCGTCCCCGATCCAGAACCCATTGCCAACACTTACAGTATGGACCCGGCGGTATTCAAGGATTCCGACGGCAGCCATTACATGTACTTCGGCGGAATTGAAGGTGGGCAGCTGCAGCACTGGATCGGTGGCGTTTTCAGCACCGAGCCGTTTATTCCGACAGCAAACCAGCCGGCCATCATGCCGCGCGTCGCTAAACTTGCAGAGGACATGCGGCAGCTGGCAGAAATTCCCCGCAATGTTGAACTGCTCGACGAAAAGGGTCGGCCGATCAAGGCTGGCGATAAAAACCGGCTTTTCTTCGAAGCAGCGTGGGTCCACAAATACAAAGGGAAATATTATTTCAGCTATTCAACCGGAGGCACCCACTTTATTCAGTATGCCACTGGTGACAGCCCGTACGGCCCGTTCACCTACCGGGGGAAAATACTCGAGCCCGTACTCGGCTGGACCACTCACCATTCTATTGTGGAATTCAAAGGACGCTGGTGGCTGTTCTACCACGACGCCGAGCTGTCCGGTTCGACTTACTTGCGCAACGTCAAAATGGTGGAGTTGACGCATAAAGCCGACGGCACCATTGAAACTCTGGATGTCTGGCTGGCAGATTAGAGCCCAAGTGCGAATCCCGGCGTGCAACTTTTACAAGAGGTGGCACGCTTTTTCGATGCAAAAACCCGTCGCCGGACAATCCCGATAACGCCTCTCGATATTAAATCCTGTCTTTTCGAGTCAGGAAGTACCGCCCAAGCAGTTAATCCGAAAACGTTCAGGCTCATCAATCCCCCTTTTGGCATCTCCTGTGCATTCGTCGTTGTCGGACTGTTAAACAATCACGAAAAAGGAAATCTGCCGTGTTGCAACAGGTCTCCACAGAAGGAACCAGCGCCTCTGCTTTTATTCTCGCCAGCGAGGAAACTTTTAATCTGGATGTAGCCATCTGGAGCTGGCTGCAAAAACTTTCCAGCGAAGATGATCCATGGGCACCCGCCGCGACAGAGATCGTTCGCGATGTGACGGCGCTGGGCAGCAACGTCGTGCTCCTGATGCTGGTGGTCGCTGTTTCCGGATATTTGATACTCAAGAAAAACAGGTCGCTGGCCGTATGGCTGGTGGTCATGGCGGGATCTGCAGTGCTGCTGAATCACGGCTTGAAGGAATTTATCGATCGTGCCCGGCCGGATGAACTTTTTCAGGCAGCACGAGTGTTTACACCGAGCTTTCCCAGCGCTCATGCGATGTTATCAGCGGCGGTGTATTCGGCCATCGTAACGGTGGTTGCGGCGAAACTGCCCTCTCGAATGAATTTATATTTCTGGGGTATTGCCGGGCTGCTTATTTTATTTATTGGGCTAAGTCGGCTTTACCTCGGGGTGCACTGGTTTACCGACGTCGTAGGTGGCTGGTTGATTGGCCTGGCCTGGACCTGGCTGGCCTGGCAGGCTTATCGAAAAATTTATGTGGAGCGACAACGCGGAAAGAGAGGATCCAGGGAAGGCGCCGGCAATGAAACCGTACGGAGTGAAAGTGCACGCAGTGAAAGTGAAAG
>CAZXLJ010000110.1:0-2318 GCA_964641175.1 uncultured Cellvibrionaceae bacterium | reverse complement strand
AGTGAAAGTGAAAGAATAACGAGTTCGATTAATTAAAAAAAATATGGGCATTAACTCGGGGAGATCACTCATGAATGAAGTAGAGATGAAGCAGAAATTGACCTGGCTGGCGCGTCTTGGTTACGGGTCGCGCGGTGCGGTATATCTGGTAATCGGGGGGCTGGCGCTGATGACCGCATTCGGCGAGGGCGGCAAGACCACAGACAGTAAAGGCGCGCTGATGGAGGTTCTGGAGCAGCCCTTCGGCAATGTCATGCTGGTGATATTAATTGTCGGACTGCTGGGTTATGTGGTCTGGAGAATATTTCAGGCGACGAAAGATCCGGATAATCACGGCACATCCGGAAAAGGACTGGCGATTCGATTTGGCCTCTTTGCAAGTTCGGTCACACATGCAGCCCTGGCTATCTGGGCTATCCGGGTCCTAATGGGATCGGGCGGCAGCGAAGGCGATTCCGGCAGCTCCCAAGGCTGGCTCACCAGTGACTGGGGTCAGTACGTGCTGGCTGCAGTGGGTGTGGGGTTTGTGATCGCTGGCCTTGCGCACATCTATAAAGGCTGGAAAGCCCGCTTCAACAAATACATGAACATTCCCGCACAGCATCAGTCCTGGGCGCAGCCTACCTGCCGCTTTGGCCTTATCGCTCGGGGTGTGGTTTGGTGTATCGTAGCCTGGTTCCTGATTCACTCCGCAGTGGTCGCTCGCAGTGGTGAAGTCAAGGGCATGGACGATGCTCTGGCAGCCTTGCGCGACAGTGCCTACGGTCCCTGGCTGCTTGGAGTAGTGGCGGCCGGACTGTTTGCATTTGGCGTTTACAGCGTGCTTGAAGCACTTTATCGACGCATCCAGACAACGGGATAATCAGACAAACTTATGCAGACCACTGGAACCAGGGCCCTGTTTTTGAATAATCCCAAAAGCCGGATGGGAAAAGGCGATCAAATCAACGAAGCCATCAAGCGTCTGCAGGATTCGGGAATAGACCTGATCCAGGTGGAAACCACCAGCGCGAGTGATGCCTGTAAAGCAGTCGCTCGCCACGGTGCCGAAGTGGATTTCATCATAGTGGTGGGCGGGGACGGAACCCTGCACTCGGTGGCCGACGCCTTGCTGGAGGCGGGCAAGCCGATGGGCATACTCCCGGCCGGCACGGCCAATGACCTGGCGCGCTCCCTCGACGTACCTGCCGATCTGCCGGCTGCCTGTGATGTGATTCTTGCGGGACATACCCGGCGGATTGATCTGGGGAGCGTCAATGGGGAGTATTTTTTCAACGCCGTTCATATTGGCCTGGGCGTGGAAATCACGCATCAACTCACGCCGGAAGTTAAAAAGAGCTGGGGTGTATTCAGTTACCTTAAAGCTTTTTTTGCGGCTTTGACCCATCGCAAAAGTTTTCGGATGCGGTTGATTCTCGATGACCGGTGCATTCGAATGCGCACTATTCAGGTGAGTATTGGTAATGGCCGCTTCTATGGAGGTGGCACTATTATTCACGAGGAGGCCCACATCAGTGACGGCCGACTCTGGCTTTACAGCCTGCGGCCCCAGTCCGCGTGGGATCTGCTGACGCTTGCGCCCTGGCTGCGGGGCGGTCGACACAGACGGCCGGACCGAGTGTTCGCTGCGAGCGCCGAACGAATTGAAATCCACACGCACGTCCCCAAAGAAGTCCATGCCGACGGGGAACCTGTCACCCGCACCCCGGCAAAACTGAAAATCCATCCTGGCGTGCTTGAAGTATTTGCCCCGCCGGACACGGGCAGCGCCAACTAGGGAGATGCACCTATGAAAATCTGGCAAAGCGATGATCAGGTTGCGCTGCAGGACCTTGCTGTAGCCGTCCAGCACAGCGCCGACCAGTACGCCGATGCCGCCGCCATGGTGGAAGTCGGCCCGGCCGCAGACGCCATGAGCGACATTGCCCGTCGGCGCGAACAAATGGCCGAAGAAATCCGTCAGGCCATTCGCCAGACTGACGATTTACCTTCCGTGCCCAATCAGGACAAGGAAGACGGAGAAAAGCTGTTCAACCGGATGAAAGCAGCGTTCGCGGAAGACGGCATGGCCGCGGTTCTGCAACAGCGACTGGAAGAGGAAAGCCAACTGCAGGCATTGATCGCGGGCTGCCAGGGCAAAGACTATCCGCCGCCCTGTATGGCAATCATTCAGCGCCTTGAATCCCACGTGGCGCAAGTTGAGGCAAAACTGCAAAGTTTTCTGGCTGATCACTAGGCCGTGTACGAAAAGTGCCTGTCAAGGCCGTCGTCCTCGCGCACGCGGGGACCCACGACGAATGGGGAGTATGCACAACCAC
>CAZXLJ010000109.1:0-10716 GCA_964641175.1 uncultured Cellvibrionaceae bacterium | reverse complement strand
GGGGCCTGTTCACACTAATTCGATTGCACCTGCCGGAGGTCACTTTTTTCGGCGGGCAAGGCCGAGCGAGTGCTGTTTGGTATTCCAAATTACGAAAAGTGCCTTTCTTGTCCGTCGTCCTCGCGCACGCGGGCACCCACGACGAGCGGGGAGTTTGCACAACCACGGTACAACCCTGTCAACAAGAACATCTGGCTGCCCTCTTCGAGCGGCAACGCATCGTTCTCGACCTCGTCCACCAGAAGCGCTGGCTCGTAGCGCAGGCGCCCTCGTCCTGATGATCATCAGCTCACCGGGGGCATGCGGCGTGGCTTTTCAAGCAAAATCTGAACGCACTTCGTAACAAGGGCTCGCTTCGGGAAGCTTTTTTAGCCAACAGCAAATGCCCGATTCCCAAAGCGCCGCTTCCAGAGCTCGGTTCGCTCCGTACAAATCCGGACGCTCGCTTGACACCCCCTAAGCGTTTGTGTATTTTCCACCGGCTGTTTATGGCTGACCTGTGCTTTGAATCCAGCAGGCATCAGCAATACGGGACTGCGCAGGCAGTAAAATCCGCTGAGCTCTGCAAAGGAGTATGACCTTGTTGGCGAAATTATCCAGATTGGCGAAAGCCAAATCTCAACCCTTGCCAGCTCCGGCATTATCCTATCCGCACGTCGAGCTGTACCACTGGGCTCCCCGGGACGGGACCACCAACTTCGGAGACCGGCTCTCAGAAGTGATTACTCGCCAGCTTCTCGCGCTCAATAACAAAAGCCTTGATGATCAGGTTGACGTTGCGGCCCGGCTGCTCGCAATCGGTTCAATTCTGCACTTCAGTCGCGACGGCGATCATGTCTGGGGTTCCGGCTGGAACGGTAAAATTGCAGAAGACAAGTTCCTGACAAAAACCCTGCAGGTTCATGCGGTACGCGGCCCGCTTACCGCAGAATTCCTCCGCAAACGCGGAATTGCTGTTCCAGAAGTTTACGGTGATCCGGGTTTGCTCGTGCCTCACCTTTTTAAAGACCGCTTCGTGGTTACGCCGGTAGAAGACTACATCGTCGTTCCCAATCTGCACGATCTGCATCTGGTCAACAATCATCCCAAACTGGTATCGCCACTGTGGGGCTGGAATATTGTGGTCGACCGCATCATGAAGGCGAAGCTCGTGCTGGCCAGCTCGCTGCACGGGTTGATCATTGCAGAAGCTTTCGGAATTCCAGCACGTTATGTACGCCTGTCACAGACCGAAAATCTGTTCAAATATCAGGATTATTATCTCGGTAGCGGCAGAACGGAATCCGAGTTTGAAGTTGCCAACTCGCTTGAGGAAGGGGTTGAGATGGGTGGAGCACAACCAATACGGCACGATCCTGCACACCTGATAAATGCTTTTCCTTTAGCTTTGTGGAGCTAACCCCGGACTATCTGCACCGATAATTTGCTTTTTACCAGCCCGGCAGCCGCTTTCACAATTTGCAGCTTCGGGAAGAATTTCCCCGGCGTCTGTTCCGGGAATAAAACACCGTTTTCGTATTCTTCGAGATAGCGTCGGGCCCATTCCCGATTGATGGAACCACCCTGCCTCCGGGTCACAGGCGCGGCCGGTACGACGTCATCCGACATTTCAATATTGGAAAAATTCGCGATGCGCTTGATTGCTTCTGCGATGTCCTCCTTAACGGAATCGAAATCCATTTCAATATGGCGACAACCATTGGCTGCGAGCAGATACCTCCAAGCAGCATTTTCTTTTAGCACTCTGCGCAGGCATTTATCAATCAAGGCCCGGTCATAACGAGCCATTGAGGCGTCGCCCTCCTGACCGTCAATCCATATCCCCGTTTGCGACGCGAGCGCAAATGAAATTGCCTGGCTCAGCGCGTTGCTGCGCGTCAGCAAAACATAATGCGCATTCGGGAAAAGTCTTTTGACGGTGTCAAAACCGCCGAGGTTGGCGATGTGTGAATAATGCAGCTTTATGGCAAATACGCCGTTAGGAGACGTTCGCCTGTTCATGATCTCGCAGACAGTGCTTTCTGTGTCATTCGTTCCACAGATACTCCGCCAGTTCTTCAGGTTATCCGAGTTGGCATACTCGAGGGGAAAACCAAAGCGCTCTGTCTGATGAAGCGTATGCCCCAGCATATGGCTTCCACATCGGGGGGTAGACGCAATAACAAGGTATCGCCGGGGCCGAGTCCGGTTAAAGTTGTATTTTTCTTCGAACTGCTCTTGGTATAACGCCATAGAAGCTCCAGCTGGCCCGGGTATTTTCCGGGCAGTTGCGGAAGGGATACTGCCGCACCACCGGTAAACTACAGGCTGATGATGATCACCGCCCCGCCCCGACATTCCAGCAGATTAAGATAGTATTTTTCCCCACTTGTACGGCCCTGCACTCTTTACGGACCTTTAATCTCAGCACTTCGCTGAAACACAAAGTCTGCCAATAACTACGCAGTCAAATCCGGCAAAATTCAGGGGGGCATTCACGAGCGTATCGTTTGAATTATTTTTTCTTGCCGCATGTCGTTGTCTTACTGGTCACCAGGTCCCCTACTTGCACATCCTCTTTTTTGCCGTCGGGAATGTAAAATGTCACAACGTCTCCGAGCTTCACTTCACCTGTGAAGGAATCTGAATTTTTTAAACCATCAACGTTGACGACTCTCGTAGTGGTTCTCATCACCTCTTTGCCGCCTCTGTAAACGACAAATTCATCATCGTTAGCAATGCAGCCATTCTCGATTTTTCCGGTGATCGAAATCCCCTTGAGGATCATACCTTTCAGCTCGTCGACCTTGTCGACTTTCATGGAGAATTCTTCGGGTGATTTACTGCATCCCGCCATCTGAACAGCCATCAGCAGCGACAGCGCTATAATTTTGGTTTTCATTTCCACCTCTGAGTATTATTCCGAAATGATATTTTGATTCATGAAGCACCGCTACCTTCACCGGGCCCGACGGGCGCCTGCCAGGTCACCAAATTTGTGACAGCGGATTATACCCGAAGCAATCCCCGAAATCCCCGCGCCGCGTAATAGGACTGAGCACCGTTGTGATAAATGAAAACATAGCCGTAGCGAAAATCGCCGAACACGGCGCCGCCCAACTTTCGAATCGCGTCCGGCGTTTTCAACCAGCTTGACGTTTTCGCGTCGAAGTTTCCGATCTTTTGCAATTCCCGATACTGACGTTCCGTCAAAAGCTCAATGCCCATGGCAGCGGCCATATCCATGGCATTGTTTTTCGGCTTATGTTCTTTCCTTGCATCCAGCGCGTCGCGGTCATAACACACGCTGCGGCGACCTTTGGGGCTTTCAGCGGAGCAATCGCAAAAAATGTACACGTCCTCTGCCGCGTCATAATCCACCACATCCGGTTCGCCTCCGGTTTCTTCCATCTCGCGGAGGGAGCGCAACTTTTCCTCATTGAGTCGTGGTTGAATATCCGACCACTTAATGTTCTTGTGGCGGTGAAAATTTTTCTCAAAGCGGTTTTTCAGCGTTTCAATGATCAACCCCTGCTGCTCTCGAGTCATGTCCGACCTCGTAATCTTAAACTCGCTGGCGTCGTTCCCGTGCATTTCAGTCAGAAGAGCCAGCGAGTCGGCTAAGGTAAGTGTCTGCTGTTTTCTTTCAGAACGGAAAGCAGCAGACGATCATCCGTTCAGTTGCAAATCAGCTTAAAGCAATTGGAATTGCCTGTGTTGCTTGTATAACGGTCGCGCCTGAAACCGCCACAGGACCAACAGCTTTTTTCTGCGCTGTCTTCAGCGCGCCCCTGAACCTCCCCTATCCCGTCTTCGCAATAGCCATTAACTTGCTGGCCGCACATCGGATTTACCTCGACGGGGTTAACAACAACAGGTGTTGTTGGTACCGGAGCGGGTACTGGCGCGGGTACTTCCGGATCGGGGCAATTGATGGCCCGACCCAAGGCTGTCCGAATCTCAGCAGTGGTGAGGTTGTAGGCACTGGCATCCGCGCCACAGGCAGCGTCCTCCAAACGATACGGAAACGGGTTACTGACGCATTCACGATAGGGGTATCCGCTGGTCTTTGGTAACGCCGGTGCCATGGGTCCGATAAAAGCCTTTGTAAACAGCTTCCAGCGCAAGTCCTCGCGCCAGATTGCCAGCCCGACTTCATCAAGCCCACCAATCAGCGTCCGGTTTGTCGAGTAGGTGATGTTTTTTTTCGGATATTCATTTTTGCTGTTGGGAAGCGGCGGAGCCACCGACAACCAGGCGTGGTTGCCGTCAATATTAGCGAATGCAATTGCCACCACATTGCCAAGCTCCCCCCATTGACTGTAACTGGTGGAACCGAGTGACTGAGCCATAGCCTCGAACGTGGCATTGTCCAGCAGCGCCAACTTGGCCAGCACCACTGAATTGTAGGTTGCCGGAAAGCGCATCGGGTCAAAGCTTTCGCAGGTTGCCTTCATGTCATAGCGCACACGGTCCGCAGCATCAGACAACATTTGCAAACCCAGAGCCGGTGATACCGTTTCGGGCTTGGTGAAGACAGCGTTCAACGCCGTATCAGTGGGAGGCGTGTGCAACAGTTCAATGATGTCCTGCACATTTTCAGGCAGCAGATCCACCAACTCTTCCGCAACCTTCTCTTTGAGCTTCTCCACGGCCTTTTCCTGCAGATCTTTTATAAAAGCATCGATCTCTTCAGGCCCTGGCACCGGCCCTGCCACCACACCCTGTCCAAGTGCATTCTTGATCGCGTCGAACGAATCCTTGATTGCAGTAAAACTCCCCTTGAAGTCACAGCCAGAGACGACATTGGGTGCGCCGATCAGGCTCAGATGGTAGCACTCGAACCATTGCTGCATGGGATCGAGCACTTCGGCTTCCGGGTTCATGGTGTTGACAATGGACTGGTTCGCCGCCTTGATGTATTCGACCATGGCCAGGTCGATATCCTTGACCCAATTGCGCAGCAAAGCCTGTACGGGGTTGACGTCGGAGGTGACGATCTGGCCCAGGTCGATCAGGGCGTTTTCGAGATTCTTGTGAGATTCGAGAATGGTCAGCATTTCGTCGCGGAGCGAATTGGCGACGCTGAGAAATTCTTTCTTATCTTCCCTTAACTGCTCCTTCAGTGTATCCACGTCATCCAGCATGGTATTCGAGACCTTATCGAACACGTCGACGTGCTTTTCGCAGAACTTTTCAAATCCACTGTCTGACGCATCCAGGGTGCTCACTCCGTTCTGCCTGGTTAATGTAAAAGTCCCCTCAATGGGTTCATAGCTCTCATAAACTGCCATGTGCTCTTCAACATCGACGCTGCCCCAGGCAGCTTTTGAAAGGTTTGTCAGCTCTGCCCTCATGTATTCTAAAAAGCCTTCCCAATCACCGGTGTACGACATACTCCCGCCACTACCACCTCCACCTCCGCCGAATAAAGAGCTGATACGGTCGATAGGATTTTTTCCGATATTGTCGATCACCTTCTCGTGAAGTCCACCGGGGTCCAGCGCTCCATCAAAACTGACTACATCGTAGACGTCTTTGTGAAATTCCTTTACGTCGTCAAGAATTTCTCCGGCGACACCACATTTCTTCCGACCAAGCTCCGACTTCAAAGCTGCCATTTTTTCAACCAGCCTCTGACTCCGGTCAAAATACTTTTCTTCCGCTGCAAAAAGTGCTTCTCTTTGCTGCTTGATTTCGGAAAAGCCTTGCTCCTCAAACCGGAGAGCGGCCCTGTAGATTTCGTTATCGCCCTTCTGAATGCCTTCGACGACCTCGCCAGACAGAAAATCTGCCAGCTTCTCGCCAGCCTGAACGATGGACTCCGCATCTTCCTGGGATAGATCGACACCATAAAACCACGCGACAATTCGGGTCACCGCAATATTCACATCCTCGTGCGATCCATCTTCGGCCATGGATTCGATGGTATCGCGAAACTCCTTGTAGGCCACCAGGTGCTGCGCATATTCGGACATCCTGTACTGCGCCTGCGCCTGCGGGTGATAAACCAGAGAGTCGCGGATAAATGTCGCCAGCCCATCGTTCATGGCGACTCTTTCCCAGGGTTCGCCCAGCGGGTTTCCTTGATGGTCCACAAGCTCTGGCGTGTGGCGACCGATAAAGTTTTCCAGCATGAAATGGCGCTGTTCGACCAGGCTTTCATCTTCGAGATCAAATACTCCACCGGCATACATATTGACGTAGGTATGCGCAAACACATCTGCCGCTGCATGGCCAATATAACCGTACGTATAGGCTTTGCTGACTTCACCGGCACCAGCCCCTGTTGCGCTTTCCGCTGCCTGCAACAGATGCATCATCCAGTCCGCCGTCATCCAGCCAACCGGAATCGCTTCATCCGCCTCACCCAGCCCCGGGTGGGCCACACTCTGGCCTGCCACCACATCCGGCGCTGCATCCGGGCCGATATTGCCCATGAGGTAAGCTTCCTGGTTATTGAGAATTGCGTCTCTCACGCCAGCCGGAACGTCGAACGTGTGCAGTTTATTTCCAAGTTGAAGACTGATCTTTCCATCGTCTGCCAGGTCATTGATAACCTGTTGCCCGACCCACACATGAGTATCGATTTTGAATGCATGTGCGGCTACCGGTGCGAGCGTGGCCGCCAATACCGCGGCCTTAAGGCTGGATTTCATAAGGACTCCCTGATCCATTAACTGAGTATCGATTGGTAAACCCCATGCAGCAGGCGCCGGATTCATCACAGGTGGGTCCATTGGGGTCGCCATGATACCACCAGAATTTGCGCGGTTTCGCTCCGTAAATCCCTGTAATGCGAATGGAGTTCTATTCATCCAGGGCAGATCGCCGGCGACTGGATTGCCTGTGCGTCTGACACCCAATCCCCCTGATCCGCATGAAACTTTGCCGGCTTGATCCAACACGGTTTTCCGCGAACGCGATACAGTTCCTTTACGCCATCCCGCGCTGATCCAATAATGCGAACCGGTGTATCCGGATTGCGGATATGCGTGCGTGTGCTCTTACCGCCAGATTGAATTGGCGGCCTGAGAATACAGAGCAGTTAATTTCGAACATGTCCCTTTTTTGAACATCTCAGTCAGGTCGAATCCATGCGCAAAGATCTCTCATTCCTTCTGTCCGCCAGGTCAGTGACAAAGCTGGTAACCGTTGCGGGCGCCGCCATCGTGCTTTCTGCCTGCATGGGATCCGACAACTCGTCGAGCAGCTCCAGCTCGTCCTCCTCATCTTCAAGCAGCAGCTCGTCCAGCAGCTCCTCAAGCTCTTCCTCCAGCTCATCCAGCTCGAGCTCGTCGTCTTCATCATCTTCCAGTTCCGGCGGGGGCAACGACACGGTATTGCCGGCGGAGAACCACTATTACGCGCCCAAGGCAGCCAGCGCTCCGGCGATCGATGGCCAGATTGATGCCGTCTGGGATACGGCTGACTGGATGGAAATGACCGTCGCCTGGACCGGCTTCGAGAACTTGAGACCGCCTTCAGACGGTGCCGACTTCAGCGGCAAGTACAAGGCCATCTGGACCGAAGATCATCTTTATCTGCTTCTGGATATAACTGACGACATCATCAATACCACCGGGCAGTATTACGAACAGGATACGGTTGAGATTTTCATAGATGAAGACCAGAGTGGCGGGCCGCACAACGAAAGCCATAACGCTTTTGCCTACCACATCAGTCACAACCTGGAAGTCAAAGACAACGGTGGTGATCCGGCTACCATCGCCCGCCATATCAATGCGGCCATTGGTACCCAGGGAACCCGGCACGTGTGGGAAATCCGAATTGAAATCTATGCTGATCATAATGGTTACGATCCGAACGCCCAGGAAGCGGCGCGCGTGACATTGGGCGCCGGCAAAATCATGGGCTTCACCCCCAGCTACATCGATAATGACGGGAACGGCACTAGAGAGCACTTTATGAGCTCCGTGAACACCCCCGGACATCAAAACAATCAGGGTTATCTGGATGCGAGCTCCTTCGGCTCAATTGAACTGACGGATTAGTCCCGCACTCCTAGCAAACCCGAGCCCCGGAGAACTTCGCAGTTCTCCGGCCTGCCAGCCAAATGCGCTCTCTCCTTCCTTCAAGACCTTTGCGACGAAGCCCGTCGTGCAAAAGCAAGTACAGCCCCGGTTAAGGCGGCTTTTATCCGGCTTGCGGCCATTACCCATAAAAAAGTCATAACTCTTGACCAACATAACAACCCACAGCCGCCGGCATTGGACTATTCTTTGAGGTATTAAGAGCTAAATCCTTATGCGATATTTGTCACTGGACCGACGGCTTTATGAACAAATCTGACGACGCGTATCATCCACTGCGCTGCTGGATTCTTCGCCTTTCCGTTTCGGGCCTGGGCGGGATACTCGCGGCTTGTGGCGCCTCTACGGAAACCGGGTCGAACGAACTTTCCATCCAGGCCCTCGCCATTGACGCGACTCTGCCCGCCGATGATCCGTGGAAAAAGAGCATCACGAGTTTTGACGGACCGCTCATGTACCGGTTCGACACCAGCGACGACTTTCTTCATAGCAGTGACATCTGGCTGGCCCGGGGATCGCAGCTCGAATATGACGCCGATCAGGGCAATTACGGTCGGGGAAGCATTTACATCAGTGGTCGCCAGCACGCATGGCAGGGGCCTCTGGTAAGACTGCCCCGGTTCGAAGCCGGCCAGGCATATCGGGTTAACCTCTGGATCAAGCTGGTCGATACCTCGAACGTACCGGTTGTCAGTCTGGTGCTCAACCGGGTGGTCAACGGTAACAAAATCAGCGTCACGCTAAGCCAGACCGCGGCAAAACCCAATGGATGGCGCAAGGTGGAGGGAGAGTTTCTCGCGATACAGGACGACCCCGGCAGCATAGCGACCCTGCATCTCGAAGTGCCGGATCTTGCAGCAAATTATTATGTGGATGATCTGATGATCGCCCCTACAGACGCCTCGGCTGAACTGGAGGCCGCAGCCATGGCTGCAGCGGATGCCGCCAAAATGAGTCACATCAGGAACGGCGATGTTGAGGACGGCCGGGAACACTGGGCACACCAGGGTGGCGTCGTCAGCCATACCTCTGTCCAGGCCCATTCGGGAAAATACAGCCTGTTGATTACCAACCGTTCGCAAGCCTGGCACGCACCGATTGCACCGGTGTATGGCCTGCAGGATAACACCCGCTACCACCTTCGGCTTTTCGTCCGGCTCATGGAAGGTCAACCTCCGTCAGACGTCAAGCTCACCTTGAAGCGCATGACCAACGGCCAGGCGACCTATGATTCCATTACCCAGACGACGGCGGTGGACTTTCAGTGGACTGAAGTCAGCGGCTACTTCAGCGCCCCCAATATTACCCAGTCGGAAGTCGTCAATCTTTATCTCGAATGCCTCGATGCAACCGCAAGTTACTACATTGACACGCTCACCGTTCTGGAAGCGCCTTAAGAATTCCTGACTTGAAATCCGGTTGTCGTTCAGCCGACTCTTCCCGAGGGAAAAGTCTCCACACGCCGTAACGCGCGTGACTGCATGAGATTGGTGCGCAGGAGAGGGATTGGCGTCCAGGTACTGTTCGAACTTTTTAACAGTTCCTAGCGAGTCGATGCATCTGGAAATGCCGCCCGCGTCACGCGATCCCGGCCGCCGTGTTTTGACTGATAGAGCGCTTCATCGGCCCGCCGCATGGTTTGCTCGAACCCTTCGCTGGGTTCGATGGCAGCGACCCCGAAACTGGCAGTGATGTTGAGCGTAGCTTCCGCGAAGCGCAGCTGCTTGATTTCCATGCGCAATTTTTCCGCGACCCTCAAGGCCCCTTCCAGATTTGTTTTCGGGCAGATCACCATGATCTCCTCCCCACCCCAGCGGATGGCTGCGTCGCCTTCACGCAGCACGTTTCGCACGGCAGCGCTCGTGGATTTCAAGACTTCATCGCCCACGTCATGGCCAAATGTATCATTTACCCGTTTGAAGTGATCGATATCCAGCACGATAAGCGCTGTCCCCACCAGTGAACGGTGGGAGGCGAACTCGCTGATCAGATCTTCTGCAGCACGCCGGTTCAACAAACCCGTTAACGGGTCATACATGGACAGGCGTTTGAAATGTGCGGTTTCCGTGTCGACTTTTTCAAGCTTGTTCAACAAGCCAAACATTTCTTCGCTGCGAACTTTTAACTGAACCCGCAGCCGGAAGAAGTTGTAGAGCAGCCCGACAACAACGAAGTAAATCAGTGAGCCAATCGCCCAGGGGCCGGCTGTGGCCGCATTCAGCCATGGCGCGACCAGGTTGAACTCAATGATCCGGAAATAATGCTGGCCTACCGGCATAGGGGTTTCAATATCAAATCCCAGATGCAGGACGTTGTTACGCTCATGAGCGGTATGCTCTTCGCTATTCAGGCGCATCCTTTCCAGCCACCATTCCGCCACTTCCAGCTTGTCAAAAGGCACCCGGTAGCTGTAAACGCCGTTATGCAGCGGTAAAACGAACTGGAGAAATTTTGCTTCAGTTGCTGCTGTAGCATTTCGATAGCCGTTTCTGAAGCTGATCCGGAATTTATTCGCCGTGCCGCGGTATTCCAGAGCGAGGTAGATCTGCGAGTATGCCGAAAGGTTGGCCCCCGTCTGGTTACCTTTATCCAGCTGGATGTTCAGGCCACAAAAGTGCATCCCGTTGGATTCGAGGAACAGGCAGGTGAACTTGTCCGGGTCTTCCCATCGCCAACTGTTGGC
>CAZXLJ010000108.1:0-10947 GCA_964641175.1 uncultured Cellvibrionaceae bacterium | reverse complement strand
ATTTTTCAAAAACTCAAGGCACAGGCGGAAGCTCAGGAGGATGATGATGGTGCAAAGTGAAAAGCGAAGACAGGTGCGGGTACCCGTCGATGACGAGATTTATGTAAAAGAATTGGCCAGCGGCCGGGAGCTTGGAATTCTTGCCAACATCAATATGGATGGGTTCATGCTCATAGGTGATGAAGGGATTAAAGAAGACAAATTTTATGAACTGATCATAGGCCTCGAGCCGGGTATGCCCGATGGTGAAATAACGCTCGGAGCGGAATGTCTGTGGATTAGTGAAACAGGCACGGGCGACCAGATTTGGGCCGGTTTTCAGTTCACTCAGGTTTCCGACTCGGCGCGGGATCGTATCGAAAAACTTATTCAACATTACGAATCCTGACTTCGCAAAAGAGAGGGGGTCGGTGGTTAAGTCTCCGACCGGCCGCACACTCTTCCTTTATCTCTCTCCGCAATTTTCGTCGGGTAAAATCATCCGGTCAGCTGGAATTTATAGCTGGGTCAACACTTCGCGCGCTGCCTGCAGGGTATCCTGAATGTCTTGATCGGAATGCGCTGCAGACATGAATGCCGCTTCGTAGGAAGCGGGCGCCAGGTTTATTCCCGCCTTTAACATTCCATGGAAAAACCGGTTGAAACGATCCCGGTCACATGCCATTACCTGCTGGAAATTGGAAACGGTTGGTTCACTTGTGAAGAATATTCCCCACATGGTACCGACGTGATTGGTAGTGAGGGCGACACCCGTTTCGCGGCCGAGTTGACGGAGTCCTTCGACCAGTTCTTCGGTTCGCCGAAATAGCGGCAGATAAAAATTGGTTGCCTGAATTTTGCGAATTGTTGCGAGTCCTGCTGCCATTGCCACGGGGTTGCCGGACAAAGTGCCAGCCTGGTAAACCGGCCCGAGCGGCGCTATCTGATCCATGATACTGGCGCGGCCGCCGAAGGCACCGACGGGCATGCCACCTCCGATCACCTTGCCGAGGGTGGTGATGTCGGGTTCGATTCCATAAAACCCCTGAGCACCTTGGAGCCCGAGGCGAAAACCGGTCATGACTTCGTCAAAAACAAGCAGGGCGCCCGATTCGTCACACACGTTTCGCAATGTTTCAAGAAAGTCCGCGGCTGGCGGAATGCAGTTCATATTGCCCGCGACGGGCTCAACGATGATGCAGGCGATTGAATCCCCGACTTCTGCGAACAGCTGCCTGACCCCCGCGGGATCGTTGTAATTCAGAGTAATTGTGTGACTTGCCAGGCTCGCAGGAACGCCCGGGGAACTGGGCACACCCAGCGTCAACGCACCAGACCCGGCCTTGACGAGCAGGGAATCGGAGTGACCGTGGTAGCAACCTTCAAATTTGACAATCTTGTCTCGACCGGTGACGCCCCGCGCCAGCCGTATGGCACTCATGGTCGCCTCGGTGCCAGAGCTGACAAAGCGGATTTTTTCGATGCTCGGGATTAGCCGCACGATTTCCTTGGCAAGCTCGGTTTCGATTTCGGTGGGCGCGCCGAAACTTAATCCCTTGCGTGCCTTTTCGATCACCGCGGTGAGGACATCTTCATCCGCGTGTCCGAGCAGCATGGGCCCCCATGACAGGACATAATCTATGTAGCGTTTTCCCGAGGTATCCCACAAGTAGGCGCCGTGGGCTCGATCGATAAATACCGGTTCGCCACCAACGGCTTTGAATGCACGCACGGGAGAGTTGACGCCGCCCGGGATGACGGTCTGGGCTTCCTCAAATAAAGAATTCATAGTGAATGGGCAATTTCCGCTTGTTTAAAGGCAGCAATCAGACATCTGGCTTTTTGCTCGATATCCGGAGCCGTGAAGAGTTCATGACAAAGTGCGATGGCATCGGCGCCGCAGGCGACCAGGGGAGCCATATTATCTTGCGTAATGCCGCCGATAGCGACAATTGGACATTGAATCTGCTGGCGGGCTTTGCGCAAGAACTCTGGCGCCGCTGGAGGCGCCAGAGGTTTGGTTGCAGACGGGTAGAATCGACCGAAAGCAACGTAATCCGCACCCTCGCTTCGGGAGAACGCGGCGCGCAACAGATCGTCATGACAGGTGGCCCCGATGATGGCACTCGGACCCAGGCAGTTCCTGGCCACGCTGACGGGCTCATCGCCGGTTCCCAGGTGAACGCCGGCGGCCCGGGAATGCAGAGCCAGTTCGACCCCGTCATTGATAATCAAGTGCGCGTTAAAGTCTTGGCACAGATGGACCAGTTTCTCAGCCCTGGCCGCCCGTTCCTCGACCGCGGAGATTTTGTCTCGATACTGAAACCAGCGGACTCCGCCCCGTAATGCCGCCAACACGCCAGCGTAGAGCCGGTCACCGGGTAGTAACCTGGGATCTGTGATTGCATAAATACCCGAGATCATCAATGAACAGGGTTGCCAGAAGGCATGAACTCGGGCTGCTCGACATTTTCGTCTGCCCAGAAAAACCGGTGGGGAGTAGGTTTGCCGAAACCCAGTTGATGAGCGGCCGCCATGGCCTGCCAGGTAAAATTCTGTGCCTGTTCAATGGCCGCCTGAATCGGAAAGTCATGGGCGCGGAACGCCGCAATGGCGGCCGCCAGTGTGCCGGAGGAGCCGTGGCAGCTCGGAATCGCGTGGGGCCAGTTGTACTCCTGAATCAGGCCAGACTGGTCATAAAGGCCGGTGCGCCAGCGTCGCTCCGTAGGGGACGACTCGCTCAGAAGCACGCGCCGCAGGCCAAGGTTCAACAATGCGTGTGCAGTCGCATTGACGGTATCGCCGGTTTTCACCATCAGGGCGACTTCCGATAGCGGGAGCAGGGCGATTTCGGCGCGGGGCAGCAACAAAGACGCGATGGCTTCGGGTAACTCTGCCTGTTGAGGGTCATCTTTATCAAACAGGCAGAAGGCCGGATGAATGATGACCGGTACGGACGGATAATCCTGCAAAATCGTGTGAATCGCTTCTACATTGCGCACCGATCCGGCAAAACCGATCTTGATGGCCTGCACTTTCATGTCTTCCAGAACCGAACGCGCCTGTTCAATGATCAGCGTGGTGTCGACCGGGAAGACTTCGGCAGTTTCTGACACGCCCGTGCTGCATAAGGCTGTAGCAACGGAGGCGCAGTGACAGCCAAGACTCGCCGCGGTCTCGATATCGGCCTGCAGGCCGGCGCAGCCAGAGGGATCGAGAGCGGAAAAAGACAAGATGACGGGTGGGACGGGTGGAGACATGCGGGAGACTCTCAGACTGGTTGTTTCAATACCACAAGGAACACAATGGCGAACAAGACAAGTACAGGCAACTCGTTAAACACCCGGAAGAACTTATGCCCTGGTACGGGTTCTTCCCGCGCGAATTTCCTGATATAGACGCCGCAGGCGTGATGATAACCGACGACCAGGATGACCAGGAAAACTTTGCACCAGAACCACGTGGCTGCCCGATAATAATCCCAATTGAAACTGGCCGTCCACACACCGAACACCAATGTCGCGATCATTGCGGGCGTACCAATCGCGCGATAGAGTTTACGCTCCATGATCTTAAAGCGATCTCTGCTGATCTGATCTTCAGCCATTGCGTGATAGACGAATAGCCGGGGCAGATAAAAGATTGCGGCAAACCAGCTGATGACCGCGATGATGTGCAACGACTTCACCCACAACATTCAACAACCTCCACGAAAACTCCAGCGAGACCGGCTGACAACCCGGGACGACGCATCCATAGGGCTTCCCTCGGATACAGCCGGGGATTTGATGCGGGCAGCCCAAATGCAGGGATGACAGCTTTAGTTTTGGTTTAAAGATCTTTACCATACAGCGCGTTTTTCAACATCCGCCATTCTACACCTATGTAAAGTGCCTGGAATGCCCGGAACCCGGAGGTGGTCAGTGATTAAAGTAGGTATCGTCGGAGGAACAGGCTACACCGGTGCCGAGTTGCTGCGTATTCTGGCGCATCATGACAAGGCCCGCGTGGACGTTATTACTTCGCGCAGCGACGCCGGGCGCCCGGTGACGGATCTGTTTCCAAGCTTGCGGGGTCACTATGAACTCTCTTTTTCAGTACCCGGCAGTACCGATCTGAGTCAGTGTGATGTGGTTTTCTTCGCGACTCCCCACGGTGTAGCTCAGTCGATGATGGCAGACCTGATGGCGGCAGGCACGCGTGTCATTGATCTGTCCGCCGATTTCAGGATTCGCGACATAGGCACCTGGGAACACTGGTATGGCCAGCCCCACGGATGCCCGGATTGGGTGGCGAAGGCAGTTTACGGCCTGCCGGAGGCCAATCGGGAAAAGATCCGGACGGCGCAACTGGTGGCGTGCCCTGGCTGTTATCCCACCTCCGTGCTGCTCGGCTTCATGCCGCTGCTGGAGCAGGGGCTGGTAGATCCGCAGTCACTGATCGCCAGCTCTGCGTCAGGAATTACCGGGGCGGGGCGCCAGGCCAAGGTCGACTATCTTCTGGCGGAGAACAGCGACAGCTTTAGAGCCTATGCCAGTGGCGGCCATCGACATATGCCCGAGACTGAACAGGGATTGCGCGATGTCCAGCCTGCTGGTGAGGAACCCGCCCGCCTGATTTTTATCCCGCACTTGCTGCCCATCATCCGGGGCATCCATTCAACTCTCTATGCAACACTGCGTGGAGCCGACGTGGATCTGCAGGCAGTATTTGAGGAACGCTACGCGGATGAACCTTTTGTCGACGTTTTGCCCGCGGGAATGCATCCGGAAACACGTTCGGTCAAGGGAACCAATACTTGTCGCATTGCGGTCAGTCGTCCCCAGAACCGGGATACGGTTCTGATACTCGTGGTGGAGGACAATCTCACCAAGGGCGCAGCCGGACAGGCCGTTCAGAACATGAACATCATGTTCGGAATCGATGAGACCACAGGTCTCGATTTGCCCGCATTATTGCCATAGATCGCGATGATGAAGTAGAAATTGTGCCAGAATGGATAAATCCTCTCTTTCGGGTTACAAAGAGGCAGTACGTGTGTCGGCTGCAAGCCAATGCAACGACACCCAGGTTGTCCCGACAGATTAAAAGAAAAATAGGCAGATCATGGCGCGGGTCAAAGGCAGCAGAGAATACAGTTACAGGGTAATCCGCCAGAACCCGGCCAAGGGCTATTGGATCGTGGGTCTGCCGCTGTTGTTGTTGCTATTGCTGTGCGGCGTCGGCGGGGCCGGTTACTATCTCGGCACCTATGTCGGGTCGGCACCGCAGGCAGCTGATCCAGTAAGCCCGGACAAAAAAACCAGATCCTCGACCACGGACGCCGACATCGAAGCCAGGAGACAGCTGGAAGCGGCCCTATTGGGGGCGGAAGTGGACAGAAAAGCCTTGGACGGCGTCCGCACAGAGGTCGCGGAGCTCAAGACCCAAATGGCTGCGCTTCAAGAGGAAAACCAGTTCTACCGAAACCTCATGTCGCCAGCAGGCAGTCAGCGCGGGTTAACCTTCGGCGCCGTAGAAATTGTGGACACGGAACGACCACGCGCATTCCGCTTTAAAGTGGTTATGCAGCAGCTGGGCACAAATCAGCAGCAGTTAACCGGTACCTTGAGCTTCAACCTCGTAGGACGGCAGGCCGGCCAGCGGGTTGTCCTTCCCTTGAAGGATGTCTCGACTGACGTGGATGCGACTAATATCAGACTGAAATTCAAGTACTTTCAGAATATCGAAGGAGATCTGGTGTTGCCCGAGGGATTCGAGCCGGAGCGTATTGAACTTGAAGCGCGCTCGTCGCAACCGAATGTAGCCAAGATCGAAAAGCGATTCGGCTGGCTGGTGCAGGAACGATAATCGGGCCCCATTGCGGACTGAAGGAGAGGACGACGTTTGAACCATACATTGATTGCCAAAGGCACCCGGGTCGTCGGGGACGTCTATTTTAGCGGGGAGCTGCACGTTCAGGGCAAAGTCGTCGGTACTATCGTCGCTGACGAAATGGCGGAATTGGAAATCAGTCGGGGCGGAATAATCGAGGGGCAGCTGCAGGGCCCGAAAATGGTTATCAGAGGAGTTGTAAACGGCGACATCCATTGTTACAAGCACATAGAGCTGGCACCTACGGCAGTGATTAATGGTAACGTCTACTACAATCTGCTGGAGATGGTAAAAGGCGCGCAAGTCAATGGTGGCCTGGTTTATGTGCCCGAAGAACAGCAGCGCAAACACATCAAGTCACAAAGGGGCCAGCGCGTGACTACTTGATTGTCATCGCTTCTCAAAGGATGTCATTCATCACAAAGCGGGTATCGGGGGCGCTCTCAGGGGCATCCTGGCGTTAATGCATTTTAGAGGTAAGTGTTTGATATGGCAGAGTTGCAGTCTTATGTTCCCACTCCCGTGACCATATCACCCAGTGCCGTCAACAAGGTGCGTGAACTGGTCGATGAGGAGGAAAACCCGGATCTCAAATTTCGGGTATACGTTACCGGCGGCGGATGTTCCGGATTCCAGTACGGTTTTTCATTCGAGGAGGAGGCAGCGGAAGATGATACCCGGATCGAACGTGAAGGTGTCACGTTAATCATCGATCCCATGAGCTATCCATATCTGATCGGGTCGGTGGTGGATTACGAAGAAGGGCTACAAGGTGCCCGCTTCACGATCAAAAACCCCAATGCCAGCAGTACTTGCGGGTGTGGCGCCTCATTTTCCATCTAGTACGTACTTTCTAGTACGTACTTTCTTTTGCTAAATCAATCCCCGAGCATTGCTGCCGGGATAGATGCAGCCCAGGACAGCATCTTCTTGCGCGCCGGTAACGTCCTTCAGATTGCCAAACAGATTGTTCCGGGTGCGCATGGCCAGCCATGCGAAGGTGACAGCTTCAACCCAGTCCGGGTCAAGCCCCAGTTCGGCGGTAGAAGACAGTGAACGGGGGTCCAGTCGGGCCCGGAGTCGTTCAACCAGAAAATCGTTGTGAATCCCGCCTCCGCATACATAAACCCTGGCGGATAACGGGCAGTGAATTGCCACCGCATCCGCAATCGTATCGACTGTCAGTTGCAGCAAGGTCGCTTGCACGTCCGCAGGCGGAATATTCGGAAACCCGGAAAGCATCTGATCGATCCAGGCGAGGGTGAATTCTTCGCGGCCTGTTGATTTAGGCGGTGGCTGGGTGAAATACGTATGTGCCAGCAGTCGCGTCAGTAATTCGGCATGCACTCGGCCCGTTGCCGCCCAATGACCACTCTGATCGTAGTCGGCGCCCAGATGGCGATGAACCCAGCTGTCCATCAGGCCATTTCCGGGCCCTGTATCAAACCCGATTGCTGCGCCTTCGGCCGGTAATATCGTCAGGTTGGCAATGCCGCCAATGTTGAGCACGGTGCGGGTTTCAACGGGCGACGCGAAGAGGGCGTGATGCAGGCCGGGCGCCAGCGGAGCGCCCTCACCGCCACAGGCGATATCTCTTCGACGAAAATCTGCCACAGTGGGAATTCCGGTGACTTGGGCGATGGTGTTTGGATCGGCGATCTGAACCGTGAAGGGCAAAGTAGCAGTAGGTCTGTGGCGGATCGTCTGACCATGACTGCCTATTGCGTTGACGCTGCTTGCCGGGATGTCGGCGGAGGCCAGCAACTGCAGCGCACAGTCGCCGAAAAGCTTTCCAAGTTGCCTGTCAAGCACGCCGAAACGGTCGATCTCATCAAAACCTGGCGAATAAAGATCTAGAATTTGGCGCCTTAACGCGGGCGGTATCGGTGTCACTGACGTGGCCTGCAATTCGATGCTGTCGCCAGTGAATCGCACCAGTGCCGCGTTGACCGCGTCAGCGCTGGTGCCAGATATCAGGCCGATATACAGGCTCACAAAGATTGGCGTGAGGTTGTCGAGTCGGCAGATGCCATTCGGGTTGTTTTATCCAGTTCCGCCAGGATGGGCTGGGTCTGGTTAAAGAACCGGGGCAGATCAGCTGCGGCAATTGCCTGTGCTTTCGGCAGCTTTTGCACGATAGTACGCGGATCGCGGTGAACTCCGTTAACAAGAAACTCGTAATGCAGGTGCGGAGCTGTCGAGAATCCTGTCGAACCTACCGTGCCGACGACCTGCTTCTGCTTGACCCGGTCCCCGACCTTGACGTAACGCTTGTCGAGGTGCAGATATTTTGTCTGTATGTCAGAACCGTGCTGGATGATTACATAATTCCCGTTGGGCTTTGTAAATCCGGAGGCGACGATCTTTCCATCTCCTGCAGCCCAGATGGGCGTGCCCCTGTCGGCGGCGTAGTCGGTGCCCCGATGCGGTTTGACGGTTTTGCTTATCGGGTGAAGACGACGGGGGTTGAAGTTTGAGCTGATACGTCGAAAATCCAGGGGGGCTCTCAGGAACGCTTTGCGCATTGCCTTGCCGGTGGGTGTGTAATACTGGGCGCGGCCATTCGCATCAACATAACGAACCGCGCGATAGGTCGTATTCTGGTTAACGAATTCCGCTGCCAGGATTTTGCCAGTCCCCAGACGTTCTCCATCGAGAAAAGACTCTTCGAAAACGATGGTGAAGGTATCGCCTTTGCGTATGTCGAGGGCGAAGTCCACGTCCCAGCCAAAAATTCCTGCCAGCTCCATGATCAGCTGCTCATCTATTTTGGCGTCCACCCCTGCCTGATAAAGCGAGCTTTTGATGGTGCTGCTACGTATCGCGGTCTTGATGTCGGGGGTGCTTTCATGGAGCTGGAAAGCAAAGCTGCCGCCTTCACTGCGGCTGAATACATGCCGTTGCAGACGACTCACCAAGTGATCCAGTTCAACAAGCTTGCCGTTTGCGTCCCGCTTGAAAACGAACCGGTGGCCAGGATGCAGGCGGGCCAGCGAAGCCGCTTCCTCACAGCTATTGAGAAGTTCGAACATGTCTTTATCTTTCAAGCCCGCCCGATTAAATATGGCGGACAGGTTGTCGCCGCTCTTGACGACAACTTCAACTGTCTCGAAAAGTTCTTCACCAACTGCGTCAGTTGTGCTCAACAGCGACTCGGCCAGTCGCACGCTTTCTTCTTCAAGCGGGTATTCTTCCAGAGGCGGGAGCTCAACGGGTATGACGGTTCGGGACGCCACAGCTTCCTGGGACGGCACGATCAATATGCCTCCCAATGCGGTAGCGATGCCGGCCGCTACCAGGAGCGGCAGTCTGGACAGGCGACTGGAAGTCAGCGATTTTGGCGTTTTTGCCCGTGGCTTGATTGGATCGAGTGAACTCATAACTAATTAGGCGTCTTCAAAAGGGGTTGCACGCGATATCGCACGGTTTATAACAGATACGTCCGGATAAATCATCCTCGTTACTAAATATAGATCCATTGCCGGTAAATTGTACTGGACAACTTGTTTTTGGGATTCATTTCGGTATCGTTGCGCGTCATTTATTAGCGTTCTTCATATCGGGAGTGGCAGTCACCATGTCAGCTGTAGACAGCACCTTGCTTCAGGACCTCAAAGACCGTGGCCTTGTGGCCCAAATGACCGCGGAAAACCAGCTTCAGGAGCATTTGCAGCAGGCTCGAACGCTGTATTGTGGATTCGATCCCACGGCTGACAGTCTCCACATTGGAAGTCTGGTGCCATTGCTGACGCTGAGGCGCTTCCAGGAGGCGGGTCACCGCCCGGTGATCCTGGTGGGTGGCGCGACGGGGCTCATTGGCGATCCAAGCTTCAAGGCCCAGGAGCGCAAACTCAACTCAGCCGAAATAGTAGCTGATTGGGTCGAACGACTGAAAGACCAGGTCTCGCAATTTGTCTCTTTTGAGAACACTCTGGCAGCTGCTCAGATCGTCAACAATCTGGACTGGGTGGGCGAGCTGGGGGCACTGGACTTTCTGCGCGAGATTGGCAAGCACTTCTCCGTAAACAACATGATCAACAAAGAGTCGGTGAAGCAGCGACTGGAGCGTGAAGGCGAGGGAATCTCTTTCGCAGAGTTCACTTATATGTTGCTGCAGTCTCTGGATTTTGCCGAACTCTATAAAAGACACAATTGCAGCCTCCAGATTGGCGGTTCAGACCAGTGGGGCAACATAACAGGCGGGGTGGACCTGACCCGTCGCATGCATGGCGCTCAGGTTTTCGGGCTGACCTTGCCGTTGGTGACGAAGGCAGATGGAACCAAGTTCGGCAAGACCGAGGCTGGCACGGTCTGGTTGAGCAGCGCCAAGACGTCTCCTTATGCGTTCTATCAGTTCTGGCTCAACACCGCGGACGCAGATGTCTACAGGTTTTTGAGATATTTCACTTTTCTTTCTGTCAAGGAGATTGATGCCATCGCGGAGGCGGATTCGCGTGCGGCCGGCCGGCCAGAAGCGCAGAGGTGTCTGGCAGAGAATGTCACTCGCCTGGTGCATGGTGAGGAAGGAGTGCAGGCAGCGCAAAGAATTACAAACGTACTCTTTTCCGAATCGGGCGATGTGCTAAGAGAGGGAGATCTTGAGCAGTTGAAGCTGGACGGTCTGCCTTTCAGCACGCTGAAGCGGCAGAAGCTTTCTGAAGGCACACTAAGTCAGTGTCTGGTCGATAGCGGCATGGTCAAATCCGGCAAGCAGGTCAAGGATGCGTTGGGGAAGGGCGCAGTGCTTGTCAACGAGGCACGCCCCTCGTTGGAGCAGAACGCAGATCTGGCCTCCGTTTTTACTCCGAGCGCGGCGCTGTACGGACGTTTTTATCTGGTCAAGCTGGGCAAGAAAAATTACCAGCTGTTTGAAATTCTTTGACGTTTGGCTTGCCGACAGTTTTATTTGCGCATCTTAGAAAAAAATCCTTGCCAAGGTGTTTTGGCTGGGTATAATGCGCACCCTCTCCAGACGAAGTCTGAAGAGCAGAAGACTGGCTCGGACAAGCTTAACAAGCGTTTCGATTCAGCATTGCCCTTGGCGGCACGTTCTTTAACAAGTTATCAAGCAAAGCGTGTGGGCGCTTGTGTTGG
>CAZXLJ010000107.1:0-10948 GCA_964641175.1 uncultured Cellvibrionaceae bacterium | reverse complement strand
GCGGTGGTTGAATTCTTTCATAGCTTCCCTTAAGGTTCGACGACCTTTTTGCCTGATATGACACCAGTCACGGCGCGGAAGCCCTGCAGCGCGACGTCTGGCAATGTCGCTTACACCGCGTCCGTTCACTGTTATACAGGATACGCCAGGTTGAGATGATGAACGAAAAAATTACCTTCTACCATAATCCCCGTTGTACGAAATCCCGCGAAGCCCTGGCCATTCTGACCGAACACGGTGTCACGCCGGAGATCGTTCTTTATCTGGAATCGCCGCCTGATATCGCGCAGCTGAAAAAGATTGTGACCGCGTTGGGGATGAACGCCGGACAGCTCATGCGCACCGGGGAAGAGCTTTATAAAAGCATCAACCCCGACAAAGCAGAACTGTCGGAATCTGCCGCGCTGCAGGCCATGGTGCGATATCCCAGACTGATTGAGCGACCCATCGCCATGCGCGGCCAGAAAGCCGTGATCGGTCGCCCGCCCGAACGCGTGCTGGAATTGCTCTCATGACGCAACCCTATATCCTCGTGCTTTATTACAGCCTGCACGGGAATACCCGGCGCATGGCCCAATTGATCGGCCGAGGCATCGAGCAGTCTGGCGGCATCGAAGCCCGGTTACGGACTGTACCGAAAGTCTCCGCCAAATGTGAGGCCGTTGAAGATTCCATTCCGGCCAGCGGCGATCTGTACTGTTCCCATGAAGACCTGCGGGGTTGTGCCGGTCTGGTGCTTGGCAGTCCGACACGTTTTGGCAATATGGCGGCGCCGATGAAATACTTTTGGGATGGCACCGCCGATTTGTGGCTCAGTGGCCACCTTATTGACAAGCCTGCATCCGTATTCACATCGACGGCCAGCGCGCACGGCGGGCAGGAATCCACCTTGCTGACCATGATGTTGCCGCTGCTGCATCACGGCATGCTGGTGCTGGGTTTGCCCTACAGCCTGGAATCCCTGCACACCACCACCACCGGCGGCACGCCTTACGGGGTCTCGCACACTGCCGGGGCGGGCGCCGATGTCCCCTTGAGTGAAGCGGAAACCGAACTCTGCCTGGCCCAGGGAAAACGTATTGCGCAAATCGCGCTCGCCTTAAGGTCTCCACAGCCATGAATCACGCTGCCGGCAAGGTGCGCATAGCCCGCATCGTCACCCATCTGTTGCTGGCCTTCCTGATTGCCAGTTTTTGTGTCTGGCAGGTCAGCAGGCCGACTGGTCCTTCGGTATTCTTCTGGGTTGTGCAACTGCTGCCACTGGTCATATTGATTCCCGGTCTGCGTCAGGGTAACCCGCGTACCTATATCTGGCTGTGCTTCGTCTTGCTGGCGTATTTCATCAAGGGCGTGGACGGTATCGTGTCGCCGTCACGTGCCTGGATTGATTACGTGACTTTAACTGTAAGCGTCGTGCTCTTCGTGACGGCCATGATCGCAAGCCGCTGGATTTCCCTGACCTCGCGTCCCTCGCTGGCCAGCGACGCACCAGCGGCTGCGGCGGATCAGACCCGCTGACATTGCCTTTGCCGGCGAGCTATCGCACCCTCGGCGCCTCGGTGGTCGAGTCCCGCACCCCTTGAAAATAAATGCATCTATCAGGTAGCAATCTATGGCGCCATCCGAAACTTCCAGAAAGCCGCTGATCATCCGGACATTTGCGGGCGTCGGGCGCGCCATTACCTGGCTGCGGAATCTGTTTTTCAATCTGGTGTTCGTAATTATTCTCATGTTTCTGGTCGCCGCCCTCGTGGCGCCGACATCGCCAAAATTGCCGGACCAGGCACCTTTGCTGATATCTCCGGAAGGCATCCTGGTCGATCAGTTCACCTACATCGCGCCGTCCGACCTGATCCTGAAACCACGCTCGGTGAATACACAGGAAACCCGCATTGCGGATCTGATTGAGGTAATCCACCGGGCTCGCGATGATGACCGCATTACGGGGCTGATCATTCATCTGGATCGCCTCACCCAAGGGGGTCTCAGCAAGCTGCAGGAAGTCGGACGCGCCGTCACTGAGTTTAAAAAATCCGGCAAGCCAGTCATCGCCATTGCCGATAACTACACTCAGCAGCAGTACTTTCTCGCCTCCTTTGCGGATGAAATTTACCTGCACGACATGGGCACGATTCAACTGACCGGTTTCGGTGTCTACAACTTTTACATGAAAGAGGCACTGGACAAGCTGGCGGTAAATTTTCACGTGTTCCGCGTCGGTGAGTACAAGGATTTTGTAGAACCATTCACACGCAAGAACATGTCGGAGCAATCACGGGAAAACAATGCCCGCTGGGTGGAAGAGCTCTGGCAGAGCTATACCCTGCAGATCGAGCGGCATCGCGGGCTCGCACCGGATACACTCAACGAATTCATTAACGACATGCAGGCACGCCTGGCGAGCACCGGAGGCAACTTCGCGCGCTATGCCAAGGAGCAGAAGCTGGTTGACCATGTGGTTTCCCGCATCCAGCGCAACGAGATCCTGGCCGAGCGCTTTGGTGAAGCCGAAGATGAAGAAAAAGCGGCCTTCAATTACATCGATTACCGCGATTACGTGAGCGCCGATACATCACTGACTCCCATGAAAAGCGGCAATGTAGGGCTTATCCTGGCGCGGGGCACGATTCTCGACGGGACGCAACCGGAAGGGGCAATCGGCGGCGATTCTCTGGCGGCACTGATTCGCAAGGCGCGCGAGGATGACGATCTCAAGGCAATCGTTCTGCGCATTGACAGCGGCGGCGGCAGCGCCTTCGCCTCGGAAATTATCCGTCAGGAGCTGCAGGCGACGCGTGAAGCAGGCAAACCCGTTGTGGTTTCCATGGGCAGTGTCGCCGCGTCTGGCGGTTACTGGATCGCCATGGGCGCGGATGAAGTCTGGGCCACGCCCTCGACGATCACCGGTTCAATCGGCGTTTTCGGACTTTTGCCATCTTTCAACGAATCGCTGGCCAGGCTGGGCATCTACAGCGATGGGATCGGTACAACGGAACTTGCCGACACCATGCGTCTTGACCGCCCTTTATCCGCAGAAGCCAAAGCCGTTATCCAGCAAAGCGTTGAGACCATTTACCAGCGCTTTCTATCACTGGTCGCGGATCACCGGGGCAAAACCGTCGAAGAGCTGGAAAAAGTTGCGCAAGGGCGGATCTGGACCGGTGCACGTGCGCACGAACTGGGCCTGGTGGATAACCTGGGATACCTTGAGGATGCGATACAGGCCGCCGGAACTCGCGCCGGGATAGACCAGCCTAGTGTAAAACTGGTTGAGCGAGACCTGACTCCCCACGACATGCTGCTTCGCGAATTGTTGCAAAAGTCAGAGGCCGCGCAATTGCTGCCATCCGGTGCAGCCTCCCTGGGTCTGGAACGCTTTGCCGCATTGCTGGAGCCCCTCGATCCGCTCTGGCGTGGCCCCAACCTTGAAGTCACCGGCCAGACCGTGCAGCATGCATTTGCCCTATGCCTTGTCTGCCTGGCGCCTTGATGCGCGGGAATCTCGGCTCAAGCCCGGATAGCGCCGGGCATGATCCGAGGTTTCCCAGGCCTGCTAACACTAATTTGATCGTGACTGTTATGGTTGAAAAAAGGCCAATCAAGAAGCGAACAGAGAAGGTTAGCTCTTCCAAATGGATGATGAGCGACGCAGAGCGGCCTTTTTTCAACCGCAACCCAAAGGCCCGGGGCCATTATTCCGCCCGGCGGCGTTCCCTTATCTGGAATACCAGACAGCACCCGCTCGGCCTTGCCGCCAAAAAAATGACCTCCGGCAAGTGCAATCAATTTTTGTGTTAACAGGCCCTAATAAATGAGGGAATAAAGCTTGCGCTGATACTCCGCGGCCAGCGAATCGCCTTTACCCAGTACCGCGAGGATGTCGGTGTAGGCGCGTTTCACTTCGCCCTCACACGCATTGAGGTTTTTGCCCAGAAGTGACAGAAGCAGCTCCAGGGCCTCGCGATGATACTGGTGCTGGGAATATTGCACTGCCAGCTGGAACGCTGTTTCCACATCTTCGGGATGCTCATTGTGGCGAGCTTCCAGGGCCGTGATTTCGGGTGCTTTTTCGGCATTCCGTGCCAGCTCCAGTTGCGCCAGCACCTGCTCGTATTCATTGTCCTGATCTTTGAGACGGATTTTGCCCAACAGCCCCTCGGCTTCATCCAGCCGGTTGGCCTGGATACAGGCGGCCGCCAGCGTACAGGCGATGGCAGGCAGCTCACCGGATTCCTTGTAAGCTTGCGCCAGACACTGCATGGCCTCTTTGAGTTCACCTTCGGCCATGTGGTGCCTGCCCTTTTCCAGTATTGCCTCCCAGGGCTTGGGCAGATGTTTTTCCAGAAGCGCGCGAATTTCCTTTTCCGGATGAGCGCCGACGAATCCGTCAACCGGCTGGCCCTCCTTCATAATCACCACTGTCGGCATGCTCTGAATGCCAAATTGCGCGGCGATCATCGGTTCCAGATCGACATTGACTTTCGCCAGCATAAACCCGCCCGCGTATTCGTCAGCGAGTTTTTCCAGCAACGGCATCAGGGTTTTGCAGGGGCTGCACCAGTCTGCCCAGAAGTCGACCAGGACGGGCCGCTTGAAAGACTCCTCAATCAACATCGCCTTTGCGTTTGACTGATTGATCTCAACTTTAAAACTCTGCACTAACGCCTCCAGTGATTAATTGCCGGGATTCGGATCAGACGACCGCTCCGTGAAGAATCGTCCGGGCCAGTTCAACCAGCCGTTCGTCGCCGATTTCAGGCGTCATGTTAGCGGGCAGCTCCGTAAGATACCAGTCTACCGGCCAGGTCAGCTTCTGCTTCGGCTGCAGCCGCTGGTAAGCGCCCTGTTGCTCCATTTCTATATATGGTTGCACCGCATCTCCGTGAGCATAGATTTCGATCTCGGCTTCTCCGGGTGCAATTTCATGAGCAGCTACCGGTGCGAAGCGCTTAAGCAGCAACAGACCCTGATTTGCGTTGGCAACCCACCCCTGACTGCCGTTACCGAATATTTTTTCATGATGGCTTTGCCGCTGGGGCTGGTATCGGTGCCAGACAGTCCCGCCCTGGATTATGCTCCGCCCCGTGGAAATCGCCATGGGCGCCACGTCACTGTCATAAAAAGTAACTCCACCTGCGAGTCGGGTGATTTCCCACGGGCCGTAATGCAGAGTCCTTGAGGTAATATTCACCATTTCGTAGACCACTCTCATCCCCGCGCGGTGCAACTCGAAATGCTTTTGCAGGCGCAAGCCCGTTTCGGGACAGTCCGCACTTTGCAGCCGTATTCCCGATCGCGTAGTGATCACTTCATAGGGCGCCTTGTCGAGAGTTCGTGGCGGCGGCCAGCCCCAGGCCTCTTGGGGAGCCGGCCAGAACGTCGAGCCAATTTCCGGGCCGGTCTCCAGCAGCGCATTTTTTCCGTTGATCCGGAAGCCCGCAATATGGCCTCCGAGGTCGGCATCGACATCCAGCTGCAGATTGCCACATGCAAGGCTTAATAATTCACGGCGCATAGACTTATTGTCATTTTGATTTTCCTGATTACTGCTCCGGCCCGAGTTTCGCAAAAACATTGAGCCCGCTCACATTCCACTTTTAAACCGGTGCCTTGATATCACCCGGGACACGCCCGCTTCTCCTACGCACGTCTAACTTTCGCAATTATTAGCGGCAATCGTCCAACCTTCTGTTGCGGAAACTCGCTACCACCCCGGTCAGGTGTAGTATCATGCGCGGGTTTTTTAATTATGCAAACCGCGACGTCAATGTGACGGCGCCGGCCAAGGTCCTTGTCGGGCGCACGCCGATTGTGCAGATCGGTCACGACGGTTTACACCCGGCTTCCTGGTCAAAAATACAATAAGCAGGTGCTTTCAGGATCGCTCACAACACGCAACTGCCAGTCACTGGCCTCGTCCACCGTCGCAGAATTCGAATTTCTCGGAACCCGGCGGTCGCCGGTTTTGTGCCCTTGAGTCGAACCTCTTCGGCATTTCGTGGCACGAGCAATCATGGCGCTGCCGGCTACTGGCGACCTGAATTGCGACGTGAGGCTGCCAGCCAATACCGTCGCGTCGCGCCCAGCTGGCATGACGGTGCCGTGAGCCCATAAGCACGTGTATTTGCGGACTGACCCTGAGCCGCTGCTGGAGTTTACCGGATGCCGATGGATTTGTTCAGCACGGAATGCGCAATTCTATTGCGCTCGACCCGAATGGATGCGACGGAGTTTGCCACGTGTGTCGTCCCCGGAATTGTTCCCCGGAAGCCGCCGCAGCAGGACGGATTTTTTATTGTGCATGCAAATTTTTTTTAATTAAAACCGGGTTCCAGAATATTCGTGATCGCCGGGGGAATTGCTCTTAAAAAGCAGGAATGCACTCACCGCCAGATCAGAAGGCGGCAAGTGCCGCCCGAGAAATCCCGCCGGATGACTCGCTTGTTAAAAAATTATAAAAGCACGTTTTAACGCTAACGCTAACTTTAAGGTACTAACGATATGAAATTCGGTCATTTTGACGACAGCGCCCGGGAATATGTGATTACCAATCCGCGCACCCCCTGGCCGTGGATCAATTATTTGGGAAATGAAGATTTTTTCAGTCTTGTTTCCAATACCGCGGGCGGCTATACATTTTACAAGGACGCGAAATTCCGTCGACTGACCCGATACCGTTACAACAGTGTTCCCATTGATAATGGCGGGAAATATTTTTACATCAATGACAACGGGGATGTCTGGTCGCCAGGCTGGAAACCTGTCAAAGCCGAACTGGACAATTATGCCTGTCGTCACGGCCTGAGTTATACCAAAATCCAGGGCGAGCGCAATGGCCTGCAAGCTGAGGTGACCTATTTTATTCCGCTGGGTGCCTGGGCCGAAATTCAGAAGGTAACTCTGCGCAACACGTCGAATGCCCCGAAAAAATTCAAGCTTTTTTCACTGATCGAATGGTGTCTTTGGAATGCCGAAGATGACATGACCAATTTCCAGCGGAATTTTTCCACTGGCGAAGTGGAGATTAAAGGCTCAACTATTTTCCATAAAACCGAGTTCAAGGAACGCCGGAATCATTATGCGTTCTACTCAGTCAACGCACCGGTTCAAGGTTACGATACGGATCGGGAAACCTTTGTCGGCATGTATAACAATTTCGACCGGCCCGATGCAGTCATGGAAGGCAAACCCCGAAATTCGGTTGCCCACGGCTGGTCGCCCATCGCATCCCATTGCCTTGAACTGGAACTGCAGCCCGGTGAAGAAAAAACCCTGGTGTTCGTGCTGGGCTATATCGAAGTCGACAAGAACAACAAGTGGGAAAGCAAAGGCGTCATCAACAAGCAGCCTGCTGAAGCGCTGTTCGCACGTTTCGATACCACCGAGAAAGTCGATGCGGAACTGGCGAAGCTCAAAGATTACTGGTCCAGGTTGTTAAGCACCTATAACGTCAACAGTGGCGACGAACGCCTCGACCGCATGGTCAACATCTGGAACCAGTATCAGTGCATGGTGACTTTCAACATGAGTCGCAGCGCATCGTTTTTTGAATCCGGCATTGGCCGCGGCATGGGCTTTCGTGATTCAAATCAGGATTTGATCGGATTTGTGCACCAGATACCCGAGCGGGCACGGCAGCGAATTCTCGACATCGCGGCAACCCAGTTTGAAGACGGCTCCGCCTACCATCAGTACCAGCCGCTTACCAAGCGCGGCAATAACGCGATCGGCGGCAATTTCAACGATGATCCGCTGTGGCTGATTCTCTCTACCACTGATTACATCAAGGAGACCGGAGATTTCTCAATTCTGGATGAGCAGGTTCCTTACGATAACGACGCGAGCAAGGCGACCAGTCATTTCGAACACTTGAAGCGGTCGTTCTACCACACGGTCAATAATCTCGGCCCCCATAATCTGCCGCTGATCGGGCGGGCGGACTGGAACGACTGCCTAAATTTGAACTGCTTTTCCGAAGAGCCTAACGAGTCATTTCAGACCACAGGGAACAAAGTGGGACGCACCGCTGAATCCTTGATGATCGCGGGGCTATTTGTCCTGTACGGCAATGAGTTCATAAAGCTCTGCAATCAGACCGGGCGCACCCAGGAAGCGCAGGATGCCCAGGTTCACGTCGACAACATGATTGAAGCGGTCAAGCAGCACGGCTGGGACGGCGAGTGGTATCTGCGCGCCTATGATTTCTACGGGAAGAAAATTGGCAGCAAGGAGAACGAAGAAGGAAAAATTTTTATCGAATCCCAGGGATTCTGCGGCATGGCCGGAATCGGACTGGAAGAGGGAATGGTGCAAAAATCTCTGGATTCGGTCAAGGAATGGCTCGACAGTGATTACGGCATTGTGCTGCAACAACCGGCATTTACGAAGTATTACATCGAGTACGGGGAAATCTCCACCTACCCCGCCGGTTACAAGGAAAACGCCGGTATTTTCTGCCACAACAATCCGTGGATCATGATCACTGAAGCGATGGTCGGCAATGGCGATCGCGCCTTTGAATACTATCGCAAGATCGCGCCGGCATACCTCGAAGAGATCAGCGACCTTCACCGGGTAGAACCCTACGTTTATGCACAGATGATCGCCGGTAAAGATGCATTCAAACCGGGGGAAGCTAAGAACTCCTGGCTGACTGGCACTGCCGCCTGGAACTTCGCAGCTATTTCCCAGTATATCCTCGGCGTGAAACCGGATTACGACGGCCTGATCGTAAACCCCTGCCTGCCCAAAGCCTGGAAGGGCTTTGAAGTGACCCGCAAATTCCGCGGCGCGACATATCACATCTCGGTTTCAAATCCGAAGGGTGTGAGCAAGGGTATCGCTTCGCTCACGGTCGACGGAAAGTCGGTCGAGGGCCATGTAGTACCTACAGCAAAAGCCGGGAGCGAGGTAAAAGTGGAAGTCGTTCTGGGCTAGGAAACTACTGATCAAGTCCAGGCTGCGAATCGCGGAAAAATCGGACTTGATCAGACTTCCTTTATGCTGCCCTTCAACCATACCCGCAGACGGCGCAAGTCGTCTGCGTTGGCTGTATCGGGAAAAAGCAGCAGAGTCTTGCGAAAATAGGCATTTCTGACAGGCAGTATTATTACCCAAGGGTGCACAAGCGTGGATTTTCCAACTTCCACCCCCTGCTGCCGGCCTTCTACAAGCAGGCGCAGCCTTCCCTCTTCCAGCACCAGTCGATTGACTGCTTTCATAGACCGCCAGTTAAGGATCGCTGACCACAAACACGCGATAAATGCCGCCAGCAATCCTGTCTTGACAAGTGGTGACATGGGTAACAGGCAGAGCAGCAAAAATACGCCCCCGTATATTATTGAAATTGCCACCAGATACAGGCGTGATGGCTCGATGGCCATATTAAGCGTCATCGGGTCCTCGTACATTCTCCCGGATCAAATTGACCATGCCTGCCAGCTCTGGATCTTCCGGTACCGCGCGATGGACAAGCCAGGCAAACAGGTCCTGATCTTCACAAGCCAGCAATCGGTGATATAGCTGTTGTTCTGCGCGCGCAAGCTTTCGGTAGCGGGTTTCGACAAAAGGTAACAGCATCAGGTCCAGTTCGAGCATGCCACGGCGGCTTCCCCATATGACGCGGTTATATTCCATAAGTATGCCTGTGATGGATTGACCGCGTATTATAGCCACATAAACTGTACATCCTGAATGACACGCTTCCGCCCGGCTGAAGGAATCCTCGTATGACGCCCTGGGACATATTTTTCTCTACCCGACCATTCCCGATGACTCCGCTGACGCTGGATCAGGATCCGCAGATCGACGCCACCTTGCGGCTGGTTCCCTTGTCTGGCCATCGGCTGCTGAATATCAGCGGCAAGGACGCGTTCCGGTTTCTTCAGGGTCAGGTTACCTGCGACATTGAAGCAGTCGCGGCCGGGCAATGGCAACTGGGGGCACACTGCAATCCCAAGGGACGCATGATCAGCAGCTTTCTCGTAGCGGCGCAAGGGCCGGAATCGCTACTCCTGCGAGTGCGAGACGATCTCGGCGATACAGCCCGAGCCGCCCTGCACAAATACATTGTCTTCTCAAAAGCGAAAATCGAGGTTTCCGACCGGGTAGCCCTGGCACTTCTGGGCCCCGTTCACAGCACATCCCTGCCGTTCCCGCTTCCCGCCGTGGGCCAATGGCATTCCGATGCGGACATGACCATCGTTCGGCGCGGTGTGCAGTGGTCCGAAATCTGGGTCGTCCCTGAGCAGCTGCCCCGGCTATTTTCGGAACTTGCCGACATCGCCACCGGCGGTGCGCCTGAATGGTTCGAGCTGTGTCAAATCAGGGAAGGCATTGCCGAAGTCACCCGGACAACCAGTGAAACTTTCATTCCGCAAATGTTTAATTATCAGTTGGTCGGCGGCGTCAACTTTCGCAAGGGCTGCTACACCGGCCAGGAAATTGTGGCCCGGATGCAATATCGAGGTCAGCTGAAAAAGCATCTGTACCGGATCGCGGTGCCGTCGGAAAATCCGATATTGATCGGCACGGAACTGCTGCAGCAGGATCGTCCAATCGGCTCGGTCGTCGCATCGGTGCACGATGGTCAGAATGCTGAAATGCTGGCGGTTTGCGTGGCGGAGCATGTCGGTCAAAGCACTGGCCTGGCTTCACATCCGACCGAAATACAGTGGCTGGATCTGCCTTATGCTATACCTTAGAGGAATACCTTTAATGGACACCATTTTGTCGCGCCAGAGGCCCGGCAAAAGAAACCCGGGAAGGCCCGCGCCCGGGCGAAAATCGATCCTGGTGTCGCATGGGAATCCGGCAGTCCTCGTCAGAGTGGCGCTTCTTTCCTGTGGTGACTGGCCCTGCAATCCATTGTCCGGTTTCATGGTTCTAAGGAACCTCTGATCAAGTCCGAACAGCGTCTGCGCGAGACAAATCGGACCGACGCTCGGCG
>CAZXLJ010000106.1:0-11284 GCA_964641175.1 uncultured Cellvibrionaceae bacterium | reverse complement strand
TCTCGCAAAGCGCTGTAAGCCAGACGCTATTCGGACTTAATCAGAGGTTCCCTAGCGCCGCGCCAGATCCCGCAGCAGCAACGTCTGGTAAGCCACTGCCCGCGACGCAGCCGTTTTGATGATCTCCCGTGATCGGGCCTGATACTGCTCCGATTCGAATTCGCGGTCGGCATTGGGGTAAATTTCTCCTGCCCAGGCGCGATGATCCTTAAGTACACCTTGCAAATCAGAAACCTGGAGGCTGGCCTTCCAGGGGACGGGCGCAAACGACTTGTTCAATACGCCAAATCCCCCATCCCAGGCGCGGTGCAGATTGTTGTTGCAGCGCTGGTTGCGCTCGGCGAAACGGGCCGGCCCCGGAGCCACGCAGAATCCGTTGCCACCCCCATCATGTTTGCACCCTGGTCGCAGTGCCGCCATGGTATGCAGCGGCTGGTGCGCATCCCCCGAGAAGTGCAGCAGCAAACTGATCAGCAACACCTGGTCATGCCGGTCCCGGGTCTGCTCCCAGGCAGCCAGCAACTGGGGCCATATGGCGAGCATCTTGCCGTTGCGTGCCGGCGGGCAGCTTTTTGAAGGTTTGTCCTGTGCCGGCAGGGCGTCAACCAGCCTGCCCATTCCATCTACCAGCAGGGCATTCTCGTAATGCCATTCCCTGGTAGTGCGGCCGCTCCAGGCCGCCAGCGCCCGCGGCACTTTGCCACTGCCGTATTGGGTGAACAGTTGCTGCACGGTCAGCGGACGCACCTGATCGGGCCATTTGGCCAGCGTCCCCAAATGCACTGCGGTATTGCTGCGGGTTGTCGAAATCCGGTTGTCTGCCAGCAGATCGGCATAAAACCGCTGCTGCGCGGGTGTCAGTTCTGCAAAGGCAGCTTTGGCAATGGTCGCATGACCATTGGCGGACCACCCCAAGGCCGGCGACATGGCAGCGATCAGCCAACCCGCCAGCACCATTTTCAGCCAGAAGCGGGCCACGGATGGCCGCTGGCAGTATCTGGCAGGCAATGCCGGACTCAAGGTCGGAGGGTTCTTTTCAGGCTTTCATAGGCGGAGCGCAGGGACTGAAAATCATCGGCGGAGCCCCCGCGATCGGGGTGATAGGTCGATGCCATGCGCCGGTAGGCGGACTGCACGGCCGGCCAGCCGGCCCCCGACGGCAGGCCGAGGGTCTGGTAAGCATCTTCCGGTTTCTGCCAGCTTTCATTTTCGATAAAGAATTCTCGCAGCAGCTCCGCCGCCGAGGCTTCATTGGCCGCAGCCAGATGATTCAGGTCGAGGTAGTAATCCCGCTGGGTCTGGTCGGCCTCCCAATTGGCGCGGGTCAGTTCATCGGTGCCGGGCGGAGGCAGCAGGATCGCGCCGGGACTGATGATCAACCGCACCCGTTCGCGGGCCAGACGCAGTTGCAGGCGATATAGCGCGTGCATGGTAAGAAAGTGTTTCTGGAACTGCTGAAGAATGGCACTGCCCTGTGTCAGGTTTTTCCAGACACCCTGGGTTGCGAGTTCCACCAGGAGCTGGTGCTCTGTAACCGGCTGCTGCTGACAGGTCAGATACTCGTGAACTGCTTTTATCAACCGTTCAATATGCTCGGGTACAAGCATGACTGTAACTCTGCTTTTCATGAAGCGATCCGTTGACCACTATTGATGGAGCCAGAACATCTGCCCCGGTCGAGTGTGCGACCACGCCCGGCCAGCTGCCGAACGATATGGAAAACATGTCGGTGCGTGAACGAAATCATCCGGCCACCCCGCGAAGACGTAATAAATGCTCAGACTAATATGTTGCAATCGGGTGCCGTAGCACTACCGGAGCGCGCATATTGTAATAACCTTATTCGTCTTTTGAAACTGAATCTGTGCTTTTCCCCAGATTCGGATAGCCATCTTTTAAAAAAGTGCCGGCTGTTTCGCACCTCGACGCTTTAAGAATAGGAAATACCGCGACGTCCGGATATCCGTTCGTCGCCAGTCAGAAGTGTTTGCTGCGGTTTTTGGTGGCTGCCGAGCGTCATGCCGCCGGATGCCACCGATTCTGTCAACGCACTTAGTGCTGTCGCAGAGCCCGGATCAGATCAGCCTTCTTCATACCTGAACGGCCTTGAATCCCGACTTCTTTCGCTTTGCTGTAAAGATCCGCTTTGGACCAGTCATCATATTTTGCAGAATGCCCGCCTTTTCTGGCGGTGGGTTTTGTCGGTGAATTGGCAATTCGAGCTGCCTTTTCCTTGCTCATCCCTTTGGATCGCAAGGCCTCATACTGATGATCGTCTTTGATGGACGGTCCGTGATTGGTTGCCATTCTGATTACCTCCAAGTGATTAATAGCCGGCGCGCTTACGCCGGCATTCGAAACCTGTACAGGTATTCGCTTTTCGTCAGCGCGCTACAACTGTTTGCGTCCGCCTGTCACACCGTAAATTTCCCCGGTAATGTAACTTGCGTCTTCCGATGCCAGAAAAACATAAAGAGGAGCCAGCTCGGCGGGCTGGGCGGGTCGCTCGAACAGAGTATTGGCCCCGAAATTTTCCGTTTTTTCCCGGGACATGGTCGAGGGAATCAAGGGCGTCCACACAGGCCCCGGCGCCACTCCATTAACCCGTATCCCATGCTCAATCGCTTCCTGTGCAAACGATAAGGTGAAGTTGGCGATCGCCGCTTTGGTCGCCGCATATGGTGCCAGTTGCGGACTCGGCGAAAATGCCTGAATCGACGTGGTATTGATAACCGACGCCCCGGGCTTCATATGCTTCAAGGCCGCGCGGCAGAAATAAAAGAATGCTTCAATGTTGGTGCGGAAGGTGTAATCGATATCCTCATCAGGAATCTGTTCAAGAGAATCGTAGGTCTTCTGAAAAGCGGCGTTGTTTACCAGAATGTCGAGGCTGCCGAGTTTTTTGACCGTGGTCTCGATGACCTCTTCACACGCCAGCCGGCTGGTCTGATTCATGCGGAACGACATCACTTCACGCCCCGCACCTTTCACCAGGCGTTCGGTTTCCCGCGCATCTTCGTCTTCGTTCAGATAAGTGAACGCAACATTGGCACCCTCACGCGCATAAGCGAGAGCGACCGCACGACCTATTCCACTATCGGCACCGGTAACCAGGGCGACCAACCCGTCCAGCCGCCCGGAACCCTTGTAAGACATTTCACCGTGATCCGCCTTCGGGTTCATGTCAGCCTCTTTGCCCGGCATTGATTGCTTCTGGCTCGGAAATTCGGGCGTTTCATATTTTGTACGTGGATCGATAAGCTGTCGTTTATTCATGTTCGCTCTCCCCTGTAAATAACGGAATGTTGCGGCCGCGGAGAAATCGGTCTGCATTCACGGCCTTCGTACATATATCGAGATGCAAAAATCGCACTTCGCCGACGCAATCCGCATACCACAACCCCTTGCGAAGCCTTCTCGGCTCTGACCGGTCAAAAATGTCCGAAGACAATTTCAAAGGCCTGCACCGGCCGGAATTCCCGGGAATTTTTTGTAAACTCTACACACGTTGTTCTTTCGAATCCGCGTCAAGGCAGCGCTGCAGACGCGTCATTTCAAGAATCACCGGGGCGCTGCCCGCTCCCGGCGCCAAATTTGAAACGTGCCTCGCAGGGACTGGCGCGACAGTTGCTTGCACACTCTCACGGACATACCCTGATAACACGCAATAACTAACAAGAGAGGCAAGCCATGCAAACTCGAGACTTTCGCGATGATGTAAAACAACTGAATTCGTTCCTGCAGGACGAGCTGTCTGCCGTTGCTACCTACGAGCAGTGTATTGACAAGGTGGACGACCCGACGATCACCTCGAACCTGTTAACAATCAAGCAGTCCCATGAAGCCCGCGTGGATTTGCTGCGATCAAAAATTGAAGAACTCGGCGGCGAGCCGGAAACCACCAGTGGCATGTGGGGCAGCTTTGCCAAAATGGTCGAAGGGGGAGCCAAACTGTTCGGCGAGAAAGCGGCGGTTAACGCGCTTGAGCAAGGTGAGGACCGCGGTCGCGACAACTACTATGAGAAAGCCGACGATCTGTCGCCCGAGGTGCGTGCGTTCATTGATTCCACTATTCTGCCTGAGCAATTGCGCAGTCATGAAATGCTCAACCGCGTCAGAGCAATGATTCACTAAGCAAAACACTGGTCGACTGTTAAATAAATCCCGGTCGACGGATCTTACTGCAGCCAGGGACGGCATGCTCTCGCCACTGAAGGTTTTCAAGGACGTGTTTCTGAAATACCTTCCCCCAGACAGCCCTTTCTGTGCAAAAAGCCCTTTCTGTGCAAAAAGCCCTTTCGCTTCACGATGAGCTTCGAATGAACGGATCCTTTTCCCCAAAACCCCCTATCGTTGCGTTTTTCAGAAAAACGGCGGCATCTTCCGGGGACATGGGCCGGGCGATGAAATAGCCCTGACCATAATCGCAGCCATATGCGGAAAGCGCATCGAGCTGGTCCTGTGTCTCGATTCCTTCGGCTACCACCCGCATATTGAGGTTGTGAGCGAGTGAAATGGTAGCGCGCACGATTTCATGCGCGCCACCGTTGCTGTTGCGGGCCTCGGTTAATGCATTAACGAAAGTGCGATCAATCTTCAGCACCTGCACCGGCAATTTGTCCAGATAACTTAAAGACGAATAACCCGTTCCAAAGTCATCAATGGCAAGCTCGATGCCCCGCTCACGTAAGGATTCCAGCAGGCCGTCCACCGTGTCGGTATGCTTGAGAAGTGCGGATTCGGTAATTTCGAATTTAATGCTGTTTCGGTTCACTCCCGTGCGGCGGAACACTTCATCGATGTGTTCCAGCAGATCCACATGCTCGAGCTGCACCGGGGAGAGGTTGACGGCGATGGTCGGCAATTGCACCAGGGACATGGATTCCTGCCAGGTTTTTAACTGGACACACGCAGTCTCCAGGACCCACAGACCAATATCGAAAATCAGACCCAGGGATTCGGCGATGGGAATAAACCGGTCAGGCGGTACCATGCCCCGCTCGGGATGGCGCCAGCGCAGCAAGACTTCGAAGCCGTTCAGATCGCCGGTCTCCACCACGATGATCGGCTGATATACGACACTGAACTGGCCCCGCGCCAAGGCGTTTTTCAGGTCGACCTCCAGAGCCGCCATGTCCAGGGTCTGCTGCAGGATCTCGTCATCGAACATCTGCCAGATGCCGCGGCCCCGGTCCTTGGCCTTTTGCATCGCAATGTTGGCGTTGCGCAGAACGTGGGAGGGCTCCCGATAGGTGTTGTCACAGACCACAAAGCCAACGCTGACACTCAGGCTCATGCGCACCTTCTCGATAATGAACTGTTCCTTGAAGGCGGCGGTGATCTGCCCGGCAAGCCGTTCAATGGAATGCGTCGTCTTGACCGCATCCACCACGATAGTGAACTCATCGCTCCCCAGCCGCACTGCATGTCCGCCATCCGGCAATATTTCCACCAGTCGTTCGGCCATGGCTTTGAGAAGCAGATCACCCTGCAGGTGACCATAGGTGTCGTTGATCTTGCGGAACCGGTCGCCGCCAACAAATAACAGGGCGAAACGGCCGGTTCCGCCCTGTACTTCATTGATGAGCTCCGCCAGATGTTTGAGCAGCCAGGCGCGGTTATACAGACCGGTCAGTGCGTCGTGATAGGCGATGTAGTTCGCTTTGGCTTCGGATTCGCGCCGCTCTTCGATTTCCATCGACAGTTCGCGGGTGCGGTGCGCCACCCGCTGTTCCAGCTCGGTATTCAGATGAATGATGGAACGGTTGGCTTCCTTAAGTTTTGAGGTCTGTTCGCTGACCAGTACCTCAAGCTGGCGCTCCCTGCGCCGGTTTGAGGTGAGGCGCCAGTAGCTGAAGGCATACGTAGACAAGATGAAGAGCACCAGATACAAGCCCCGGGCCCACCAGGTGTTCCACCAGGCCGGATCCACGATCACCACCAGCTCTTTCGCCGTCGCGGCCCATACCCCTTCGTTATTGGATGCCAATAACTGAAACCGGTACGTCCCGTGGGGAAGATTGTTGTAGCGGACCTGCCGGTGCTTGCCGTCCACGGTAGTCCATTCCTTCTCCAGACCCAGCAACCGGTAGCGGAACCGGTTCTGGGTGGGCGCGACGAAGCTGGTGGCCGTGAATCGCAGTTCGAGGTTTCGCTGCTGGCTGTTCAGACGCAGCTGCGTCAGATGATTGAGAACCAGCTCCGGACCGCCGGCGGCGCGCGGATCAAGAGGAAGCTGATCGATCTGCCCACCAATAAAATGGACCTGAGGCGGATGTTCGTTGCGGGGCAGATCGGCCGGATCAAATGCCGTGAATCCTTCCGTACCACCAAAATACATCAGCCCGTCCCGGGTTTTGAGATGACTGAAGCGGTTGAACTGCGACCCGGACAGACCGTCCAGTACACCAAAGGTCTTGACCTCCTTGGTGCGCGGATCGAAGCGGTTGAGACCGTTACGGGTGCCCAGCCATAGAAATCCTCTGTCGTCCTGCTCAATGGAGACCACAAACTCGTCCGACAGGCCATCGCGCGTGGTGAAGAATTCCGCCGCATTGGTAAACGGGTTGTAACGCAGCAGGTTCTTGTTGGTGGCGACCCAGAGGAAGCCGCCCTCATCCAGATGGAGATCGGAAATGGCCTCGGTAATCGGAATCGCCGGTGAGGTGAAAGTCCCTGTCTCCGGCGAGAAAAGTTCCAGTCCTTTGTAGCCCGCAATCCAGTATTTGCCGTCGCCGGTGGGCAGGATGTCGTTGATGGATTCACTGCGAATGCCGGAATTGTTGGTATCTGCCAGCGGCAGGTAAGACTCGAACAGGCCAGTCTTCTGATCGTAAATTTGCAGCCCCCGCCGCCATACGCTCAGCAGGAGCCGGTCCTGCGGGTCGACCACGATGCGGAAGATATTGTTATCGGCCAGTGTCCGCTCCGGCGGCGCATCCGGGTCACGCCGCAAGGTGGAAAACTTGCCCGTGGCAGGGTCCAGCCGGCTCAATCCGCCCCCCCAGGTACCTGCCCAGATATAGCCACGGGAATCCTCCGCCAGGGAAATGACCGCATCGCTGCTCAGGCTTTCCGGATCGTTCGCATCGTGTCGGTAATGGATGAACTGGTTGGTGCGTGGATCAAACCGATCGAGCCCGCCCCCATCCGTGGCCACCCAGATGTAGCCGTGCCGGTCCTCCAGCATGCCCAGAACATTATTGAAAGCGAGTGAATCCCGATATTCAGAGCTGTTGGCAAATGCACGAAATTTTTCCAGGTGTTCACTGAGCCGGTAGACACCGTAACTGCCCGCAGAAAACCAGATGTGGCCCTCATAATCTTCGTGCATGTGGGGAATGGCCCCCCGGGGGAAGCGGTGCGGATCATAGGCTGAAGCGGGAAAATGCAGAAAGCTGTCGGTTTCGGGCAAATATTTGACCACGCCCTGCTTGTCGGTGCTGGCCCAGATCTGCCCGCGGCTGTCTTTCATCACGGACCAGAGCACATTGCTGCTCAGCCCCATGTCGGCGCTGTCGTAGAGGCGGTAATCACCCGAAGCAGGATCCAGAACGAACAGCCCCTGCTGCGTGGCAATCCATAGTTGACCGCGATCATCCTCCGCCAGGGCCCGAATGACTTCCATCCCGGTGCTCAGATCTATCGGCAGATAGAAACGTTTCTGGTCCCGGCTGACGGTATCGAACAGCAGGAGCCCACCCGAGGTGGCCAGCCATATCTGGCTGGTGCCTTTGCGCGGCTCGATACTCCAGATATGGGCATCTTCGGTGTTCTGGAACAGGCGCTCCAGGATTTCTCCGTTGTTGGGACTGAAACGAACCAGGCCGAAGCCTTCACCGCCAATCCAGAAGATGCCCGCCTGATCCTCGTAGATATCACGGATGTGGGCGGAATCAGATACATCATAGGTGGTGAAGGAATCGGTGGCGGCGTGATACCGGTTGAGATTGGCACCAGCCGCCCAGAGGGTGCCCTTTTTTCTTTGCAGCATCAGAAAACGAATGGCGGCCGAGCCGATGACGGCTTTGTGTACAGGATCGGGGGTGTAGACGCGAAAGTTGTAGCCGTCGTAGCGCTTCAGGCCATTATCGGTGGCAAGCCACAGAAACCCCTGGCGATCCCGAACAGACCAGCTCGTATAGCCGCCCCAGCGATCTTCTTCCAGATACAACGGATGAACCTTGGCGATGCTGGTGGCTGCATGCGAGTTGAAGGCCACCAGCGGCAATATCGACAACGCCATCCGCAACAAAACCGGTATCAATGTCCGTAGTAACCGTCGTGACAGCCGCGGTCGCTGTACCGGCAAACACCTTGCCGTTGGTGCTGGTCCCGGGCAGCTCATGCAACGAATTCCACCCGATCCCTGCCGCCTTCCTTCGCGCGGAGCAAGGCATCGTGGAGCCGATGCATGACGATTTCAAACCGGTCACCTTTGCGGGCCATGGTCGTCCCTATGCTCACCGTTATCTTGAGTTCAGCATCGCCTCCGAAAGTATAGCGCGCGGTAATTTCTCTGAGCTTTTCGGCAAAATGCAGCAGTGTTTCTTCAGTCCGGTTGCGACAGATCACCAGGAATTTCTCGCCGTCCCAGCGGGCGAAAATATCTTCATCACGCAGATTGGCGGCGATGGCGGCGGCAAACGCCCGCAAAACCCGGTCGCCCATGTCGTGGCCCCATTTATCGTTTAACTCCTTGAAATGGTCGATGTCCAGCAGCATGGCCCCCAGCTCCACGTTTGTACCCATGCTCCCGAAAACCTGCCGGATAAACGGATCCACGCCGGCACGACCGTAAATACCGGTCAGCGGATCAATATCGGCCATCTCCCGCAGATCCCGGCTTTCGGCCTCCCAGCGCTGCTGGCGCGCCTCCAGAATCGTGACGAGGTGACGTTCATACTGGGCCCGTCGATACAACCGGAAGAAGCTGAGCAGACCACTGGCCAGAAACACCATCATCCAGAAACCCAGCAAGGCGATCAGCAGATTTTCGGTCCGGATCCATTGACTGATCAGCACGATTTTATCGACCCGCACCCGATGAACACCCGGCTCGATAATGTCGACGCCGACTACCACCACATTGTCAAATTCCGGCAATGACCACTGCCGACGGGCGTTGCGCTGCCGCAGCCACCAGCTCGCGACACTGAATTCCGACAGCTTCACCTCGAACGGCTGGTTCAACTCGGCCACAGGTACTGTCACCGATAAAAATTTGGTGCTGTGCACATCGCCCACCTCGGCGTAATCAGGGTCGAAGGTTCGCAGACTGAGGCGGATTCGCGAGGCAGTGCCCTCATAGGCGAGGGAATATTCAAGCGCATCGAAATCGCGGAAATTCTTTCCCTCCGCCACTTGAAGATCCCAGCGGATGTCCCAGCCACAACCATGTTCATGAGACAGCTCGTATTCGCACACCCAGTCTTTTTGTTCCTCGTCCGTCCATCGGGCTGAGCTTCCCACTTTCGCGTCGGTATAGCCGTACAGTGCCACGATGGCCGCTTCAGCCGGATACAAGGTGCGCCGCTTCGGCGGCAACAAATAATGGGCGAAGAAAATCACTGCCGACAGCAGTACGCCGATAAACATGCTGTTGCGGCCACCAGACATCACCGCCTGCGTTCCTTACTCATAAGCGATGCTGTTCCTGATGCTTTTAGCCCTGTACATGGCCACATCCGCACGCTTGAGCGTTAAAGCAAAACTGTCACCGGGGCGGGCGGAGGTCGCGCCAATGCTCACCGTCAACCGGACCGCCTTGTCTGCATCAAACACGGTTTCCGCCATTAGAGTCCGTAATTTCTCCGCCATTTTGATCAGCCCGTCCCGGCTGATATTCCTGACAATCAAAATGAATTCTTCCCCGCACCAGCGCGCCAGAATGTCTCCATCGCGCACTCTCGAGGCCAGCGTTCGGCCTACTTCACGCAGGGTGTGATCGCCGGTGTCCCGTCCATAGATATCGTTGATCCGTTTGAACTGGTCGATATCGATCAGCAGGATGCCGAGGTTGGACGGCACCTGCCCCTCTTCCTCCAGCACGACCAAATGCTGGGCAATGCCGGCGCGACTGCAAAGACCGGTCAGTGCATCGCGCCCCGGATTGTCGGGGTTCGATTCTCCGTCCGGCCCGGTACGGGCCAGAAGCTCGTCACTGTTGAACAGGTTCGACAGCTCGGCGATGCGTTCCTGCCGCGACCGCGACAGTTCATTAAGAGTGTAGTAGCGGATAACGCCTTCGAGTAACAAAACTGCCGCCCAGAAAGCAGCCAGCACGGACAGGAAGCGTTCCCAGCTTATGAACTCCCCCACAAGTTCCAGCCGCTCGATGGCCAGATTGTGTACCCCGGGTTCCACATGATCGATCCCCAGTGCGAATATCCGGTTGTACTCGGGAGCGGCCAGCGCCCGGGGTGCATCCGTCGTCAATATCCACCACTCGGCCACACTGAACTCGGACAGATCAATGAAAGCCGATTCCGCCTTGAGGTCATCGGTCCGGACAAACGCCGACATGAACTTGCCTGGCCCGGCCTGATCGCCCCGCAGATTTTCGGGATTGCGATTGATCAGAAACAGTCGCAGAAACCCCGCCCGACCGGAATACTTTGCGGTAAGGCTCAAGCCGTCGTAGCGGGAAAAATCGATTCCGTCAGCGGATTGCAGAACCAGGGAAGAATTTTCCTGGGCGCCGGCGTTGCTGTCGGCAGCGCCCTCGGGTTGTATGGCAGCATCCGCTGCCGCGAAGCGGCAGCGGGATGATTCCGGATTCGTGCCCCCGCCGGCCGGCACACCCCGCGCCGCTTCGGCAATCCGGCAGATGCGGCTGTTTTCCCAGCCCCAGCCGTCACCATCCAGGTCGGTAGTCGAGTCTTTGCAGACCGCCCGCCCGATCTCCGTCAGGCACTCCGGATTCTCCAGACCCCAGGACAGGCTGATGCCACAATTCAAACCGCCATCGAGGGCTTCATAAACGCAGCGGGACGAATAAGCGTTCTGGTCGATCCATTGCACGTTCGACTCGCCACCGACTCCAGCGTTGTAAACGGCGACGTCCGTTGCAGCAGAGGGATGCAACAGCAAAGTCTTGGCCGGCAGATGCGGCTTGCCAATGACCGCCAGCACCGTTACGACTGCCAATATGAACCGAATGGTAGTAAAGACGTTGGAATTCATAAGTTAAGCAGGGCCTTCCCTGTCCTTCCCGGCCAGTTGAATTACGCGGTGGGCCTGTCTGATGAGTATAGAGCAAGATCCTCGAATGCCACGGTTGCAG
>CAZXLJ010000105.1:0-11293 GCA_964641175.1 uncultured Cellvibrionaceae bacterium | reverse complement strand
CGCCCCGCGAGCTCGTCTGGATATTCGGAATGCTGATTTATCTGGTGCTCATGGCTGAAGCATTCATGGGCTATGTTTTGCCATGGGGACAGATGTCCTATTGGGGAGCCCAGGTAATCGTCAACATCTTTGGCACCATTCCGGGAATCGGGGCTGATCTTGTCCAGTGGATTCGTGGCGACTATCTGATATCGGGCGCTACCCTTAACCGCTTCTTCGCGTTGCACGTGGTTGCCATGCCGATCGTTCTGCTCGCACTGGTGGTGCTCCATATCCTCGCGCTTCACCAGGTGGGTTCCAACAACCCGGATGGTATCGAAATCAAGAAGTACAAGGATGAGCGCGGTATCCCGCTCGACGGAATTCCTTTCCACCCGTATTACACTGTGCACGATCTGGTGGGCATTGCGGTGTTCCTGTTCGTTTTCTGCGGGATTATCTTTTTTGCTCCGGAAATGGGCGGTTTCTTCCTCGAATATGCCAACTTTGAAGAGGCAAATCCGCTCAAAACGCCCGAGCATATTGCGCCGGTATGGTACTTCACACCGTTTTACGCGATGCTCCGTGCAGTTACCATTGACATCGGGCCGCTGAAATCCAACTTCCTGGGTTCCATTGTCATGGCAGCGGCGATTGCCATTCTGTTCGTGTTGCCGTGGCTGGATCGCAGCCCGGTCAAGTCCATTCGCTACAAGGGAATGTTCAGCCGAATTGCGCTCATCGTATTTGCGGCGAGCTTTGTGATCCTCGGTTATCTTGGGGTACAGAGTCAAACTCCGGGTCGTACCAATCTGGCTAAGTTCTGTACGGTGCTGTACTTTGCCTACTTTCTTGGCATGCCGTTCTGGACCACCCGTGAGAGATGCTTGCCGGTGCCGGAGCGTGTGCAGGCCAAAGGTCTCGGCAAAGGTCTGGTATTCGGCGGACTCGCACTCTTCATCGCGCTAGTTATATTGCCAATCAAGGCGGTGGGCGCGGAAGGCGGCAAATGCGGCGCCGTCCCCTGCATGGAAATTGAAGTGAATATGGAAGACAAGGCATCGCTGCAAAGCGGTGCCAAATACTTCTATAACTACTGCATGGGCTGCCACAGCGCCGAATATTCCCGTTACCAGCGGGTTGCGGACGATCTGGGGATACCTGAGCAGGTCATGCTGGACCATTTTGTTTTCGGTGACCAGAAGATTGGTGATCTGATGACGATTTCCATGGAAGAGCGCAAGGCGAAAGTGTGGTTCGGTGCTGCGCCTCCGGATCTGAGCCTTACAGCTCGCTCGCGGTCTCCCGAATGGCTGTACACCTATCTTTTAAGTTTTTACAGGGACGACAGTCGCCCAACGGGTGTCAACAACCTAGTGTTTCCGAATGTCGCCATGCCCCATGTCATGCTTGAGCTGCAAGGGCTCGCGGAGTGCGCGCCCGGGGCCGCTCGGGACGCGCAAGGTGTGACCGTGAGAAACGTGGCGGGAGAAGAGCACAACGATGCCTGCGGTACGTTGGTGGTCGGAAATGAGCAGGGAAGCATGACCCAGGAAGAGTACGAAAAGGTGGTGTACGACATTACGAATTTCATGGAGTACATTGCTGAACCGGATGCCATGGGATTACGGCGTATCGGTGTGTACGTCTTGATGTTCCTCGCGGTATTTTTCGTGTTCGCGTGGTTGTTAAACAGGGAGTACTGGAAAGACGTACACTAACAGCGCAAACTCGGCTGAGAGGCCTCGGCAAGGTCTCTCGGCTGCTGCGTTGCAGCAATCGACAAGGCAAGAAGGACAGCGAGGCGGAACCTGAAGGTCGGGAAACCGGCACGTCGGAGCCGGTTCTGATCCGCGATTAAATTAGTTGTTACTTGAACAGTCATAAGCGCGGCGGCGCACGCAGTGCGGTAATCAAATCACATGGGGACAAAATGTCCCTTGTCAGCTGGAAGCAAACGCTCGAGGTCAGTTAGATGGGTGTCGTTACCAAACGTTCGACAATGACTTTCTTTTCTGACGCACGGGATCACTATAGTCATCGTGTGCGAATTGTGCTGGCGGAGAAAGGTGTAACTGTAGATATCATTCACGCGGACCCGCAGAACATTCCGCAAGAATTGCTCGAATCCAATCCTTACCACTCGTTACCCACTCTCGTCGACCGCGATCTGGTTCTTTATCAGACCCAGGTGATGATGGAATATCTTGACGAGCGGTTTCCGCATCCTCCGTTGCTGCCCGTCTACCCGGTGGCACGTGCTGAAATCCGCCAGTTTATTCATCGCGTCGAGAGCGAGTGGAGCCCTCAAGTCGATACGATTCTTGGCGGCCGCGAGTCTGCCCGAGTGGCCGACGCGCGCAAACGCCTGAGTAGTGGATTGATCGCCATTGCCCCGATATTCACGGATAAGAATTACTTCATGAGCGACGAGTTCACCCTGGTCGACTGCTGTCTGGGGCCCATCTTGTGGAGATTGAAGCTGCTGGGTATCGAACTGCCGGCTAATCGGCAGACGGTCCCTTTGATTGAATATATGAAGCGGGTGTTCTCGCGGGACTCTTTTCGTGCAAGCCTGACAGAGCAGGAAAAAGAGATGTATTCGCCGGAAAAATAGATTTAATAAAGGTATGTTTGCCAGTGAGCCAGATAAAAATGACTTCCAGTCGTCCCTATTTGATCAGAGCGTTATACGACTGGATCGTCGACAACTCATTGACGCCTTATATGGTCATCAATGCGCGGGCAGAGAACGTTAGCGTGCCTCAGCAATATGTGAATAAGGATGGGCAGATTATTTTGAATGTGGCGCCGCGCGCGGTGATGGAATTTAGCCTTGGAAATGAGGCGGTGGTATTCAAGGCACGTTTCGGGGGCGTACCGACGGATGTGTTTGCCCCCTGTCACGCTGTCATGGGTATTTATGCAAGGGAAAACGGTCAGGGAATGATGTTCGATGCCGAGCCCCCTCCGAGAGATCCGTCTCCGGACGGTTCGGGCAGTACCAATGCCGCGCCGGAGCGGCGGCCAAGTTTGAAGATTGTAAAATAGTTGCCATCATCTTAAATGTCCTTTAGCGCAAAATTTTCTCTCTGAAACTCCGCCTGATGCGACCGCCCATGCGAACTGTGGCGGATGCTTTCGAGAGATTTAATAAAAACGAACGCGTGGGGGTTGTATGGGGTTCTTTCAGCACACATTTGGCATTCTGTTCAAACCGGAAGTCGAATGGCAGGCAATTCGAGATCAGCAAAAATCTGCTATCCAGGTATTTATTACGCACGTTCCGTTTCTGGCGTTGATACCCGTTGTATGTGCGTATTACGGAGTCTCGGAGGTCGGATGGCGCGTCGCGGATGGGAACGCGGTGCGGTTGACGGCTTCCAGTGCACTGGCTCTGTGTGCACTGACCTACGTCGCCTTGCTGGTCAGTATTTTCACGCTCGGTAAATTTATCAACTGGATGTCGAAAACTTACGGCGCTGCCAGTCTTCCCGAGCGACGCCACTACGAAAGCATGGCGCTAGCAGTATACGCCTCGGCACCGTTTTTACTTGCAGGCGTCGCGAATCTCTATCCGGACCTTTGGCTGGTTGCGTCGGTGATGGGTCTGGCGGGCTGTTACGCGGTATATCTCATGTATCGAGGAATGCCCATTCTCATGGGGATCCCGGAGGACAGGGCATTCATGTACGTTACCTCCGTTGTAACTGTGGCCCTCGTCCTGATCGTTTCCACCATGATTATTACGGTGGTTGTATGGGGCCTGGGGATCGGGCCTGTCTACACGAGCTAGTCCTTTGCTTTGATCATGTCGAACAAAGGCACCGGGCAGTTGAGTGCGTCAGCAACGGCCCGGAATAACTCTGTTTCTTCGGTGCTGACATGATTGTCAGCTGTGATGCACGTCGTAAGTAGCTTGAGAACTTTTGGCTTTTCAAGAGGATGCAGACGGCAGAGCTTTTCCATCGCCTGATCGAGTTCTGGAATCGAGATCGTTGCCGTAGAAGTTTCGATCGGGTGACCTCCCAGGTCCAGATTGAGCACCGGAAAGGTTTGCGATGATTCTGGTCGATTGCAGCCGAGGGTCACGGTCGCCAGTGTCCGTGCTTCGTTGAGCACATCCTTGAGTTTCAGTACGCCTTGCTCGGTTTTTTCCTCGCAAGAGTGCGTTACGCTACGATAGACACACCATTCAAATAGAGAAATTTCCCGATCCATGGCCATCAGTCCGGCCAGATTGCGTTTAAACACCGCGTACTGCGTGCGGGACTGTAACTTAAGGGCCGGGATGCTCATCTCCATCAAGGGCAGCTTCAGCTCCCTCATCAGTTCACGTATTTGAGGTAATAGAGACACGAGCGCTTTGAAAGTCACCGGGTGGGCATTCTTTTGCAGATAGGCCAACTGCCTTGCGTTCAATTCATGATCCGGCGAAGCCAGCACCAGTCCGTAAATCAAAGCACGGGCAGAAAAGGGCTCATGGGCAGCTTCCCGCAGTGAAACGCCAATCTCGGTAACCGTTGCGCGGGCCTGAACGAGTGAAGCAGGGGTAGTCTGGCCCGTCTGGTCAATGGCGGCAAAGAGAATTGCATTACTGCCCGGCGTTGAGGGTATAACATCCGCCGGCGCGCCAGCCTGTTCCTGCAACCGTGAAGCGCCTGTTTCGGTGAGACTGCCAGCCCAGCCGGGCTCTACTCGTTTTATGCGGTCTTCGAGGGGGGGATGTGTCGCAAAAAGACTTTGAAACCGGGATTTCACACCCTGGCTGAAATAAAAATGGTTGAAGTCGGGGGCTTGAGGGCTGCTCAGATAAGAATGGTCTGGCGCGGCGGCAATTTTTTTAAGAGCATTGGCGATTCCAGCGGGGTTGCGGGTAAATTGCACCGCGGACGCGTCCGCCAGGTATTCCCGCTGACGACTCACGGCCGCTTTGATCATGTTGCCAAAAAACACGCCCACATAACCGAGCACAACCAACACCAAGCCCATCCCCAGTTCGAATTGCCGGCCCCGACGTTGTCTGCTGGAACCAAAGCTGTAGGACCTGGATCGAAGCATATGAGACCCGATCAGGCCAATCAGCAGAATCCCGTGCAGTATGCCCACCAGGCGCAGATTAATACGCATGTCGCCGAAGTGGATATGGCTGAATTCATGCGCGATGATGCCCTGGAGTTCGCTTCGATCCAGCAGTTCAATACAGCCGCGGGTTACGCCGATCACGGCAGATCTCCGATCCATTCCCGCAGCAAATGCATTGATTGTGGGATCTTCCAGGAGGTACACCAGCGGCACCGGGCTTCCGGACGCGATCGCCATTTCTTCCACCACATTCAGTATCCGGCGTTCGGAGGGGTTCTGAGTGTTGGGCGGCAAAAGCCTTCCACCCAGTGCTTCAGCCACTTTCCGACCGCTGCCCTGCAACTGGTACGTTTTATAAATTGATCCTCCAAGTACGACCAGAACGACAGCAATACTCACCCAGATGGTCAGTTCGGATCTGAGCATATGCGCGAGATATTCACCGGGAGGAAGGCTGAAAGTGGAGGCAATTTCGGTGGAAAGCGGGGAGACCTGAAGGAAATACAGCGTGAAAGTAACGGCCAGGATAGTGACTACGATCAGCGAGATGACGGCCGCCGCCAGGAGTACCAGTAACCATCGAGTCTGGCGGCGAGCGCGATCCTGCTGTTCAAAAAAATTCATGAGACGATCGGGCAGGCTTAAAAGGACACGCGCGGAGCGGTTTGTATCTCTTTATGGTCGGCGAATTCAAGAAGTTCGGCGTCGGCACGATGACCGAACATGGGGGCAAGAATGATCGGCGGAAAACTCTGGCGATAGGTGTTGTACTCAGTAACCGAATCGTTGAATGATTGCCGGGCGAATGCCACCTTGTTTTCGGTGGAAGTCAATTCTTCTGAAAGTTGCATCATGTTCTGGTTGGCTTTCAGATCAGGATAGGCTTCCATGACCATATTGAAACGGCCCAGCGCATTGCTCAGGGTAGACTCGGCTCCAGCCAGTGATTGAATGGCGGCTGGACTGCCCGGATTCCCGGCGGCACCTTTCAGGGATTGCACCGCGGAGTTTCTCGCCTGGATCACAGCCTCCAGGGTCTGGCGCTCATGTGCCATGTAGGATTTGGCTGTTTCAACCAGGTTGGGAATCAGGTCGTAGCGTCGTTTGAGCTGCACTTCGATTTGAGAGAAGGCATTTTGAAACCGGTTTCTTAAAGTGATCAGCCGGTTGTATATAGAGACCGCGTAAAACACGACGGCGACTACGATAACCAGAAAAATAATGGTCGAGGTACTCATAGGTACACCTGTCGAAGTTCGGGGTGCGCCTGCGGTCAGGTCACCCTCGTTGCAACCGCGCATGCCTGGGCCTCGCTCCGAACATGCCGGGCCATGAGGCGTGCCTCTGAAAGAGCATAGTTCACCGGCCGATATATTCAATCACACGGACAACTTTATCGACGCCGGAGACGGAGGCCGCCACCTCGCTGGCAAGGTCCGCTTCACCTCTGGTCAGCATGCCCATCAAGTAAACGATCCGGTTCTCCACAACAATTTTTACCCGTTCCGATTCAATGTTCCGGTTGGCCAGCAACTTTGTTCTGACTTTTGTGCTTAACCAGGAGTCATTGGATCTGGAAAAAACGGTGGAATTTGGACGTACCAGAATTTCGTTGTGTACCTGTCGAACGGCAGGTACATCTCTGGCAATCTCGCCTGCCGCCTGCTTCAACTCCTTGCTGGGAACTTCTCCTGTCAGCAACACCACCCCGTTATACGATTCAACGTTAATGTGCGCGCTGGCCAGGTCCGGGTTGGTCTTTTTAAGATTGACCGCAAGAATGGTTTCGAGTCGCTCGTCATCCATGTATGTGCCAAAAGTTCTTTTTCCAGGATCTGGCTGAATGGGCTCGTTATTGACTTTATCCAGCACTGTCACACACCCACTGGCTGAAACCACAAAAAGAAACGCACAGGTCAATTTTAACAGCGTGTTCATCATTCGATTCCAAATAGCTTATGGTCGATAAGATCGCAGAGGCAATACAATACCAACAAATGTATTTCATGAATACGGCAGATTGAATCGCCTTCGACGGCGATCTGGGCGACGTCAAGTCGGCTCGCGACCTCTGTCGAGCTGTCGGTGTAACCTGTTAAGGCAATGACGTTGACTTCCCGCTCACAGGCGCTATCAATTGCTCGCAGAATCGAAGGTGGAGGCTCGGCAACGCATATGGTCAGAAGCATGTCACCCGGCTGGGCAACCGCCCGTAAAGTTTTGCTGAATACTTCTTCACGCCGGCAGGTGCTGCGGGCCCGATCGGATGGTACCGCGGGATTGATCAGGATAGCCGGTAGACCCGGTCGCTCTTTTTCAAAGTTGTCGAGCATGTTGGAAACAAATATTTGTGCAAGGGCGGCGGAGTCGCCTGTCGCACATACCAGAATGCGGCGGTCCTCCAGCAGCGTGTGCACCATGACTTCGGCGGCATACTCAATTTGGGGTGCGATGACTTCGCCTACACGCATTTTCGCTTCGACGCTGCGTTGGAAGTGTTCGTACACTTTTTGCGACATGTGCGCGTTATTCCCAAAATGCGTCAGGGATCCAGTCGACGGGAGATTCAGGTTGAATCCCTACAACGTCAAACCTTATGGACTGCGTGTCAGAAACCCTGTTTTCTGCAATGTAGTGGCGAGCAGCAAATACCAGCTTTTTCCGCTTTGACGATGTGATTGTTTCGACGGGTGATCCGTGGCTTGTTTTACTTCGGTGACGTACTTCTACAAAAACCAGGTGTTCTCGGTCTTGCATGATCAGATCGATTTCCCCCTGGCGACAACGGTAATTGCGGCCAATAAGCTGTAGCCCCCGCTGTTGCAGGTAAACCGCGGCTTCGCTCTCGGCATCCTGACCTCGCCGCCGGGCGTTTCGATTGCGTAACAGAGAAATCATTGTGTATCCCGAATTTCCCGAACCCTGCCGGAAACAAACTTCGCCCAGGCCTGCCGGCGCTCCACTTGGCCATTGTCGTTCATATGCAAGGTCCCGGTCTGTCCGTAGAAGCGGGCACTGTCAACCTGATCGAGCTGCCGAAGCCTCGGATAGAGATGATAGATGTCCACCCCAAGCGCATACAGCGGTTGCAGACCTGGATTCGGGCTCGCGTAATTGTTTATATCCAGCTTTTCGACGGTGCGTTTTTCAAAGTACCAGGGAAGAATGGTGAAAAGAACTCCATTTAAATCCTGATCGAGTTTAGGGTCTTCGATGCCGCCATACACCTGGCTGGTGGCATATACGGGAATGTCGCCAGCGTACAGAAACGCGAGTGTGGGTTTGAGCTGGCGAGCCTGTACTGTATTGGCTACAAGGAAGATGGCATCGATGTCCTGCCGCCGGCGGGGTTCGAATTTGACATCGCCGACCACGTTTCTGATCGCTGCACCTCGAGCTTCGCTTTCATCAAGCTGCAGTGCGCGTTTTAACAGCTTTGCATATTCGCTGCTTTGCCCGTAGCGGTGGCTCCCGGCGATTGTGCCGCCCAGTTCGTCCCATGCCCGGGAGAAGGTGTCAATGCTGCGATCGCCCCAGTTGCCTTCGGGGGCGAGGATCAATATGCGCCGGTGACCGTCGCGCCAGAGCTTATCCGCCGTCTGTGTGGCCTCGTCCTCGATCCCCAGGCCGAACTGGAAAAGGTTGGGAACAACCCCCAGAGGAGCGTCAACGGTGTTCAAAGCCAAAGTGGGCACGGGCAGCGCGGGGCGCAGTGCGAGTTCGGCAATGGCTTCTTTCGCAAGCGGTCCTATAACGATGTCGGCACCATCTTCTATTGCTTGGTCGTAGATCTGATTAATGTCGGCATTGGCGGTGTCGTAAAAGCGCAGCTGAGGCTGCTGAATTGTCTGGCGCTGGCGATAGTAGGCAGCGAGCATGCCGTCACGTACGGCATTGGCGGCGGCGGCAAGCTTGCCCGTCTGGGGCAGAAGTACGGCGATCTGCTTAGGCTGGGAATTGAGCAGCTCGCGCAGCAGCTGCAAATCCGGAGGCAATCGTTTGCTAGCCGGATGCCCAGTCCAGGCTGCCGACCATTGATCAACCTTGGCGAGCTGTTCGCGCAGGTTACTCTGCTCGGTCTTGCTCAACGCGGCCAGGCTGTACCATCCCCGCAGTGTGTAATCGGATGTATCCTCCGCAAGGGAGCGCAGTTGTCCCTGGGGAAATTCCATCAGCGTTTCCCAGATCAGATCGCTGTTCTGATTAAATGTCGTTTCTTCAGATTCGATGACTTTAGCAAGCTCGACCCTCTCGGTCAGGCTCTCCTTGAACATGCCAAGATTGAACATCAGTGATGCTCGCTGAGCCCGCACGGCGACCTGAAGCTCTTGTGGATATTGATTTATTACTTGGGTTAAGGTGGCGTCGTTAACCAGTTCCAAAGCCAGAACGTTGTCACCATCAGCCTCCACGATGTAACTCTGGACAAGCTGGCGGCGCCCGTAAGATTCATCGAAAGGCGACATTGGCGTGGACACCGACTGGGGTATTTGAGACAGGACATTGCGGGCTTCATCGGTATTTCCAATACGGGCGAACAGCTCCGCTGCACGCAGCATCAAGGACTGCTTTTCTTTGGGGCCGGCGTTAGCTGCGTCCCGCAGGAAGCGCGCCGCCTGCTGCTCCCCGTTGGTCGGCGTCTGCTGCAGGGTCTTTCTGGAAGCTTGAGTGGGCTGGTTGCCGCACGCGGCAAACGTGCACGATAACGTCAAAACCAGAAATACGCGTAACCAAAGACCCATCAGGGATCATCTCCATTTAGATAAACAAGGACTAACCATTGAGAAAACAGATACATGAGGCTGGCATTCTGTACATAGTGCCGACGCCGATCGGCAATTTGGGCGATATGGTACCCCGCGCTGTGGAGATTCTACAAACGGTGGATGTGATTGCTGCGGAGGATACCCGCCACAGTGCCAGACTGATGCACCACTTCGACATAGCGACCCCCATGGTCGCCTATCATGACCACAGCGAGCAGGGCGCATCTGAAAAACTTCTGGATAAGCTCGTCAATGGCGAGCAGGTTGCCCTCATCAGTGACGCCGGAACGCCTCTGATTGCGGACCCAGGATATCGGCTGGTGAGAGCAGCCCGGGAACGCGGTATTCGGGTCGTGCCTGTGCCCGGTGCCTGTGCAATTGTAGCGGCGCTCAGTGCCAGCGGCCTACCGACGGACAGATTTGCCTTCGAGGGGTTTCTCCCGGCTCGCGCTTCCGCCAGGCGAAAACTGCTGGGAGGACTGATTCAGGAAGAGCGCACGCTGGTTTTTTATGAATCCCCCCACCGTATCCAGGAATCGATGGAGGATATCTGCACCGTCTTCGGTGTCGACAGGGAGGCAGTAATGGCGCGCGAATTAACCAAAAGTTTCGAGACTTTTCTCTGCGGATCGGTCGGTGACATCCGCAAAGAAGTCGCCGAAAACGAGAATCAGCGTCGGGGTGAAATCGTCCTGATGCTAAAAGGTTATGCTAAACCGGAAATAGAAGATCCGGTCGGCGAAGAAGCCCGACGAGTCGCGCTGATACTTAGAGAAGAGGGGCTAACTGTAAAGCAGACCGCGGCAATAAGTGCCCGCGTGACGGGGGCGTCTCGGAACGCCCTCTACCAGTGGCTTCTTTCCTTACCTTAATTGGGGGCGATTCGCTGGGGACTAGGGATCTTTATGGTCCGGGCTACCGGGGCCTTCACGGTCCATACGTTCAAGTTCATCACGGTATCCGTCAAGATCCTCCCAGTCGTGAGGGGTCCCCGAATTGAGCTCAGAAGGGCGCTTGGTTCGTTCGCGCGCGTTCTCCTGCAGGGTGTGTTCCTTTTCACCGCCCTCATCGCGCCGGCGGATCTGCTCATATTTGTCCAGCACTTCATCTGAATCCTTTTCCATCACAAAATTTCGGGTTTTCTTCGTAAATTTTTCGCTCTCTTTCACGGTGCGCTCCCAGAATTGCCCTCGGATAGATAATGCTCCAAGAAACGACCTGCAAGGTGGGTGCCATGGTGTCGGTCGTCGTTTTAAGCCAGCTATAGCCAATGTCCTTTAAGCGATTTTGGTCCCACTTCAATAAAAATGCTTTCAGGCGTTGTAAATCTTGCGGTTTTGGTAAAGATCGCTTGCCGTGGCATGGCGCCTTTGGTAATTTGCGCGCGGGAGTTGGTCAGGCAGTCGCCTTTATCTATATAAAGGAGGAAAGTCCGGGCTCCATAGGGCAGAACGCCAGGTAAC
>CAZXLJ010000104.1:0-11313 GCA_964641175.1 uncultured Cellvibrionaceae bacterium | reverse complement strand
AAAAGGCACACATGATACCCGGATCCGCAGCAACTTGGCAGAGCACGAGCTGGCAGTACGAGCTAAATCATTTGATCGAGGATCCCGCACAGCTGTTGAGGCTCGTTGAGCTTGATGAGCGTTGGCTGCCCGCGGCCCGCAGAGCGGCCCGACAGTTCCCGCTGCGGGCCACCGCCTCTTTCGTGAACCGCATTGCCAAAGGAGAACCGGCCGACCCATTGCTGCGCCAGATCTTACCGCTCGAAGAGGAGCTGGAAACGGTCGACGGGTTCCAGCTGGATCCACTGGCGGAACGACAGTTCAATCCCGTTCCGGGACTGGTGCACAAGTATCGCAGTCGGGTTCTGCTGATTGCAGCAACACAATGCGCCATCAATTGCCGCTATTGTTTTCGCCGGCATTTCCCTTACGAAGACAATTCCCTCAACAGGGCACAATGGCAAAATGCGCTGGATTATGTTCGCGCTCACCGGGAAATCAACGAAGTCATCCTGAGCGGCGGTGACCCGCTTTCCATAAGTGACCGCCAATTGCTGTGGCTGGTAGAAGAGATCGCCGCAATTCACCACATAAAACGTCTGCGCATTCACAGCCGCTATCCGGTCATACTGCCATCACGGATCACGGAAGCTATGGTTGCGGCCTTGACATCGACGCGATTGCAAGCGGTCGTCGTTATACATTGCAACCACCCGCAAGAAGTGGACAGCGCCGTGGAGCAAAGCCTGGCGCGCCTGCGGGCGGCGCGTATCCAGCTGCTCAATCAGGCGGTACTGCTTAAAGGCATTAACGATAGCGTTACGGTACTGAGCGCTCTGAACGAGAAGCTGTTTGAGTGTGGCGTGATGCCCTACTACGTGCATTTGCTGGACCGAGTTCAGGGCGCGGCGCACTTTCTCGTGCCGGACAATCAGGCGCAGTCGCTGTACCAGGGGCTGTTAAGCAGCCTGCCCGGTTATCTTGTTCCACGCTTTGTTCGCGAACTGCCCCATGCGCAATCGAAAATTCCGATGTGCGCGGGACTGGACTACATTCAGGAGGACATTTCGGGGCATGACAGCCAATTGGTGCCTCTCGTCGAATCGTCGCTATACTGAGATGAGTAACTTGCCGGGCAGTGACCACTGCCATCGCAGCGTGACGGGAAGCCACAATAAGGTGACTGAATGGCAAAACTGCCGAATCCGGATGAGATCTACGGCCGCTTCAACCTGCCGCAGCAGGATTTGGACCTGCTGGGTTTCTGCGCCGGCAAAAAGGCAGCGCAGGTTAACCAGTGGATCAACCAGCTGCGCCATACGCAAATCGCCAAAACCGCTTCGCTTCTGTATCAGGCAGTCCCTCAGGTAGTACACCTTCGCACTGATCCCAAAACCCGTTTTGAAATGCTCGAACTGCTGTGGCCTGTAACCCAGCAGGCCATACAGGGTCTTACCAGGGATTTTCTCAATCAACCGCTGGTATTACCGGAGCCCGCCCAGAAAGCGGCGCTGGTCGCCCAGGCGTTGCAAAAGAATCTGGTGGACGGTTACACCCTGTGCACTTTCGATTTACACAGACAAAAGCTGTCGCGCCACGCGAACAAGGAGCTCCTGGTCAGCGCACTCTATCGTGCGACTACCGGAATCGGGCGGTTGATGCTGCGTAACCATCAGCTCTATACCCAGATACCGGCCGGCCACTGGACGCGCATTCACGGCCTGTATGCAATTGCGTTGCACTATGAACTGCACGAGCAGTTGGTGAAAGTCGAACACACGGCGACGGACCCGCGTAACGTCCAGGATGCCTGGGTGCATGCGGTCAGCCTGGCCTGTTCCCGGCTCAACCAGCTGGTGCAACAGGACATTGCGATTGCATTTTCGACATTGGCAGCCTGGGCGCGCCATATACAGATCAGGCCGGAAATTACCGACGACAATAGAAATCTTTATGTAGTCGATCTGGAATCTGATCAACCTCCTGTTAGCAAAGCACGTCTTTCGGTTGCACAGAATCATCACCTGACCTTCGAGCTGGATTTTCAGCGGCTGGTCAATCAGGTCAGTAAAATGTCCGACTCGGCGCCTCAGGCGGATGATCAGTTCCTTCAAGGCTCACTGAGCAAACCAGCCGGGCTGCATGAATCGTTGACCAGGCACCTTCTGACCTCCTGGAATACTGTCCTGCAACGTCATCAGGATCGACAGCAAACCAATCATAAAATCGAGATCTGCACGGGCCTGACTGATTGCCACTTCGTTATGGCAAATGAGACACCATTCGAAGACTTCCTCCAGGGACACTCCAGAGGCGGCCACGATGATGTGCAGGCGTTGCTGAAAAAGGCAGCACGCAATCCGGAGCCAGATGCGCCCAAGCCCCGGCGGCAGTGCGTGCATAACCTGACCGTCCAGAATACCAGTGCGGGCGGCTACTGCCTTCTATGGACCGGCGACCTGCCAAGCAAGCTGGAGGCCGGGGAGCTCGTGGCGCTTCGCTATCCCGGTCGGGAGAGCTGGGATCTCTGCACGGTGCGCTGGATCCGGCAATTGAAGGGCGCCTCGCAGCTGGGCGTCCAGCTTATCGCCCGCACGGCCGAACCATGCGCTGTGGCCGTTACTTATGACCTGGGCGGATTTTCCGACTATCAGCGCGCGATCCGTATCACCACGCCCGCTATAAAAGGACAGCCACCCAGTTTGCTTACATTCGCTGTCCCTTTCCAGACAGGGTTGCGTATCAAACTCAAGGAGCCGCAGCGGGAAATCGATGTGCGTCTCAAGCAGTGCATTTACTCCACGGGCAAGATCAAGCTGTTCACTTATGACGTGCACAGCCCAGAGTAACGCGGCGGCGACATCCTCGCACGCCACGGTGTCCGATTGCGTTTCACTGATAGCTGGCGGACTGACACTCCAGACTTTGCCGATTCAGGGATTTAGTGCAATTATTAATAAAAACCCGGCGTTGTCAGGACGGCCTTTACTGTTCAGATCCGTCTTGCGACATAACTAAAAATTGAGTGGTATGACAACCAATCCAACAATTCGCCTGCTGATCCTGAACGACTCGCGTACTGAGGCGGAGCGCCTTATCAGTATGCTGAACAACGCCGGTCGCCAGACGCGGGCACAGCACGCGGAAAGCGAAGAAGTGCTGGTCAAGCTGATGCAGGAGCAGACCTGGGACGTCTTGATCTGCCACGACACCAACAAGACCTTGTCAGCCGCCAGTGCAATCCGCCAAGTCCGCCGTCTGAACAAAGACCTGCCCGTCGTGCTGCTGACTGACGAGGAAGGCTCCAAACCCATTGTCGAGGGCATCAAGCTCGGTGCCGTGGACGTCGTCCGTCTTGATGAAGACCAGCACCTCCTGCAAGTTATCGCACGCGAACATTCCAACCGGGAGCAGCGCAATCTCATGCGCGTCGCGGAGCGTCGCTACAAGGAGATGGAACGTCGAAATCAGCAGCTGCTGGACAGTTCACGCGATGGTTTTGCTTTTATCCAGGATGGAATGTTTGTCTACACCAACGAATCGTTTGCGGAAATCCTTGGATATCGGGATCGCGACGACCTCGAGTGCATGCCGTTGATCGACATGGTGAGCGAGGAAGATCAGGATCGTGTGAAGAACTTCCTCAAGCAGTTCATGCTGCGGGGAAGTGATATCGAAACTACCAAACTGACTTTCACTGCAATCACGGAACAGGACAAGCAGAAAACTCTGAATGTCGATGTCCGCAAAGCGCAGTATCTGGACGAAGAGATCTGCATCCAGTTTGTGGTCAAAGCAAATAGCGCCAATACCGAAGAGCTCGAAGAACAGCTCGAACAGATCCGTCAGCAGGATCTTGCGACCGGTCTTTTTAACAAGAACTATCTGGTGGAACAGCTCGAGCTGGTCGTCGACAAGGCCGTAAAGCAGGATGCCCGCGCCGCCCTGCTTTATCTGGCAATCAACAATTTCGTGGACACTGTGCAGTCGAAGATGGGGATAGCCGCTACCGACATCGTACTCGGCTCAATCGCCGCGCACGCGCGTACGCTGGTCAAGGAAGGTGAGCTGCTGTGTCGTTTCAGTGAAGACGGGTTCATGCTGCTCATTCCAGAGATCGATGCTGATGAAGCCCAGCATCGCGCAGAAAAGCTGGCTAAAGCCATGAGCAGTTACATCATCGATATCGAAGGGTCAACGCTGCAGCTGACTTACTGCGTCGGCGTGTCCCTGATCAATGAAACCACCAGTCATTCGGATGTTCCTATTTCGCATGCAATGAAAGCGCTGGAACTGGCCCGCGTACACCACGCCAAGGACAAGCAGATCGTTGCGCGAACGTTTGAAGAGCAAAAAATCGAAGGCGAGGGACAATCCGCCCGGGAAGTGGCGAAAATGGTTCAGAAAGCGCTGGACAAAAACCGCTTCCGCTTACTGTATCAGCCAATCCTCAGCCTGCGTGGCTCGGATATGGAACACTATGAAATTCTTCTTCGGATGGTCGATGACGATGACAACGGCGTTTCTCCCAACGAATTTCTGGAGATTGCCGCTGAAATAGGCGCTATAACCAAAATCGACCGGTGGGTCATCCTGGAGAGTATCAAGGTACTTTCTGAGCACCGATCAAAAGGTCACAAAACGCGCCTGATCGTGAACCTCAGCAAGGAATCCATGAAAGATCCCACCCTGCCACCGTGGCTGGGTGTGGCATTCAAAGCGGCCAAACTACCCGGAAGCTCCATCATTTTCCAGCTGCAGGAAAGTGATGTGAATGACCATCTCAATCTGGCAAAGGCGTTTACGCAACAGGTGACCGCCCTCGGTGCGGAGTGCTCGATCAGCCGTTTTGGTTGTGTGCTGAACCCGTTCAACGCGCTGGAACATGTCACCGCGCAATACATCAAGGTTGACGGCTCTTTCACGCAGGAGCTGCAAAGTGGCCACGGCGAGCCTGAAGCCCTCGGCGAGCTGGTCAGCAAACTCCATGAACGCGAAAAAATAACCATTGTTCCGTTTGTCGAAAACGCCAGCGTCCTCTCCAAGCTTTGGCAGTCCGGCGTCCATTACATCCAGGGCTATTATCTGCAAGGCCCCGCTGCATCTATGGATTACGACTTCGATACCGAAAGTTGATGCATCGCAACGGTGTCGCCCCCTGGCGGCGCCCTACGCAATCGCACGCATCAGTTGTGTCTGGAAGCCTTCCACTTCCTCCACATAGGGCTCCTTCAACCCTTCAATGTGTACCCTGCCTCCGGAGATGGCTGCGGTATCCAGCCGTTCCGCCAGGGAATCGCTCAACAGGCTGTCCTGCAGATAAATGCCCTTGTCATTCAGAGCCAGTTTAACGTCGCAATCACTGGAACATATCTGCGCGAGCACTTCGAGCTTGAATTTCTGCTGCTGACTGAAATGCCGAATCAGGTAGGCCGCACACACCGCTTTGTAACTGGCTTCCGTCGCATCATTTTCCGCTGTAAACCGGATGCAGTGATAATCGTCGCTGCCAGTTTCGACGCGCTCCCCACCATATACAGTGGCAACGCTGGCTACGATTTTCTCGAACTTGTCCATCAGACGCTCGTACACATCAATGCAGAGCTGCTGCTGCAACTTTCGGCGGTTGGGCAGCAAAATGATGAGATCACTGTGGACTTCGGTCTTTTCATCAACGTCAGCATCCTGCTGGTTCTGCGCAGCGTGGTGATCCCCGCTGGCCGGAATTTCTGCGACTTCCGGATCGACGTCGATGGGCGATGCCCACTGATTGAATTCGGTCGTGTCGACAGGATCCATTCCCGCCCACTGGTCTTCCGGCTCGCTTTCCTGATTATTTTTTTCGACCTGCCGCGCAAAATACCAGCCGTCACTCCGGGTCTCAAACAACGACATCAGCGCAAGCAAGGTCAAAACAATGCTGATTCCCCAGTAAGTCCAGCGAAGCGCTGCGTCGCCCTGAAATTCAGGAACCAGGGAGATGGCTACCTGACCCACCGTCATGTCTTCGACCATGATTGGCGCGCTCACCGTGTACAGTGACGCCACATCGCGGGCTTCACCTGCCTGTACAAGCACATTGTCATTCGCGTCGAGAATGGTAGCCAGACGCACCCGCGGCTGATCCACCACGGCCTGAAGTTGCGCATGCAACCCCAACAGGTCATCTGCCACCGCTGCATCCACCGCCTGGAAGGCCGTCATGGCAGCCATCGCGTTTCCATGGTCACGCAGCAGTTGTTCGTTTTTCTGTTCGAAGCGTTGCGAATAAACAACGCCGGTAATCAGCAGGCTCAACAGAGCGCCGAAGCTCAAGCAAAATAACGGGGGTAGCTGCTTGAAGCGCACGATCGGTAAACGATTGAAACTCGGCATGGGTTACCTTTTCATTATAAAAATGTGAGCACAGTGGAGTGTAACTTATGAGCCGGAGGGCGCAAGCACATCCGGCGAACCACTGGTTTTTATGGCAACAGCAGATTGGACATTTCCTGTAGACGGAACTGTTGACGGGATCAGCCGGTGCGGATTTGTCACCTCCCCGTCCTGCCATTGTACGCCCTGACTCTTCCCCAGGACTTTCTGGCAAGGAGCCGAGCACGCCCGGGTTGCGTCCTTTTAAATGATCTGAGCAAAGGGTGATGGGGTTTTGTATAATGCCGGCGCATTTATCCGAGTTGAGCCGCATCTTCCCGTGAGAGAACTCCACCTAATCAATATATCAGGACAGGATCGTCCGGCCGTCACCGCGGCGGTCACCAGAATACTGGCCTCATACAATGCCAATATTCTCGATCTGGGCCAGGCCGTCATTCACGACAATTTAAACCTCGGTATGCTGGTCCAGTTTCCCGAGGGGGATTATTCGGCAACCATAATCAAAGACATTCTCTTTCATATGCATAGCCTGGGCATGCAAGTGAAGTTCAGCCCTATCAGTGAAGCAAGTTATGACGATTGGGTGAAGCAGCAAGGCAAGCCACGCTATATCGTGACTCTACTGGCCCGTCAGGCCGCCGCCGAACACATTGCCGCCCTGAGCCTGGTCATGGCAGAGCAAGGCCTGAATATCGATTCCATCACAAGGCTTTCGGGGCGGGTACCGCTGGACAGCGCAGACAATCGCAGCAAGTCCTGCATCGAATTTTCAGCCCGGGGAACTCCGGCGAGCCTGCACCAACTGCGAGCGGATTTCATGGCGTTATCCGCCCGGTTCGATATTGACATCGCCTTCCAGGAAGATGACCTGTATCGCCGCACGCGCCGGCTGGTCTGCTTCGACATGGATTCCACCCTGATTGAAGCCGAGGTGATTGACGAACTTGCAAAGGCGGCCGGAACCGGGGCGGAAGTTGCCGCCATTACCGAAGCCGCGATGCGCGGTGAACTCGATTTCAAGGAAAGCTTCGCGCGCCGCATGGCAACCCTGAAGGGGCTCGACGAGTCAGTCCTTTTGAAAATTGCCAGCGAAGTGCCGCTCACCGAAGGCGCCGAACACTTGATATCGACATTGCGCATGCTCGGTTACAAGACCGCAATTCTCTCCGGTGGATTTAACTTTTTTGGTCGCCATTTGCAACGCAAGCTGGGTATCGACTACGTCTATGCCAACGAGCTTGAAATCGAAGACGGCAAGATCACTGGACGGGTGGTGGGTGATGTGATCGACGGGCAGCGCAAGGCTGAGCTGTTGCGTGAACTGGCGACCCGGGAAAAAATATCACTGAAGCAGGTGATCGCCGTGGGCGACGGCGCCAACGATTTACCTATGCTGAGCATTGCGGGGCTCGGAATCGCTTTCCGCGCCAAACCTGTGGTCAAGGCTTCAGCCAAACAATCGATTTCAACGCTGGGTCTCGATGCTATCCTTTATTTAATGGGTTTGCGCGATCGGGATATCAGCCCGATTAATCTGGAATCCCCTGGTGGCTGAATTCAGGCTCTGTTGATGTATCAGATTTGACTGATGCAGGATTGTTTCAGGGCCAACTGCGCCGGCCCCGAGCAGCTGCTAATAACGCAAGCCGCAGGAAATCGCTGCTGAATGAGTGGCGTATTGATTGCATAATGCCCGGCATGAAACCAATACCTACAAAAGCACAACTTCGCGCAGAGCTGGATAAGCAGGTTGAGGCCTATCTCCAGGAAGGCGGCGAGGTCAAGGCAGTCCCGCGAGGCTTAAGCGGCCAGACGGATAACCGCAACCCCTTCAGCCAGATAGGTGATCAGGCGCCTCGGCAGGAGCGAACTTTGTTGACCGATGTGGTTAAAACCGTGGAAGCTCGCAAACATCCCCCTCCATCTTCGAAAAAGTATAAAAAGCCCAGGAAGATATTACTCAAAGACGATTTTGGAGAGCCTTTGCGCTGGGTCTGGGAGGAAGATTGATGAACTACTGGCTCTTCAAGACAGAACCTGCCGAGTTCGGTATCGAGGATCTGGCCAGCGCCCCCCTGCAGACGGCACGATGGGATCAGATTCGCAATTTTCAGGCGCGCAATTTCATCCGTGATCACATCAAGTCAGGCGATGCCGTGTTCATTTATCACAGCCAGTGCCGGCCTTTGGGGATTGCCGGGATGGCCAGTGTGGTCACACCGGCCTATCCCGACCCCACCCAGTTCGATTCAACAAGCGGTTATTTCGACCCGAAAAGCACCGCCGAGTCACCGCGGTGGTATTGTCTGGACATTTCGCTGACACAGCAGTGGACTCCCCTCCTGCCTTTGAGCGTGGTAAAAGCGCAACCCGCCCTGCAGGATATGGTGCTGTTAAAACAGGGGCGCCTTTCCGTACAACCAGTAACCAAAACCCAGGCAACACGATTGATCCGCCTTGGAAATGCGGAGTCAATCACATAGCACCGAGACCGGCCCAGCCCCCCGGTGCGGACCGCCGAAGAAAAGTGCTACTTTGGCGGGATGGCACTCTGATTACGGAACCTACTGCACCCATGGTCCAGAGCATGAACATTGTAATCGCCGACGATCATGAGATATTCCGCCAGTCATTGGCATTTCTCATCGACAATCGCTCGCAGCACAGAGTGATCGATCAAGCGGCGTCATTCGATGATCTTCTGATTCTCCTGGACAGAATCTCGCCCGATTGCATCCTCCTCGACTATCACATGCCGGGGGGGAACCCTTTGCAGGTCGCTGCAAAACTGAAGCGGTTGCAGCCGCCACCACGCATCGTCATGCTAACCGGGTCCCAGTCCTGCAGCGTCATGAAACAGCTGAGTGAAAGCGACGCAGATGCGGTTCTGCATAAACGAGACAACGCCGAGACAATCATGCATGCCATCGACTCAGTTGCCGCGGGTGAAAGGTACATCTCCAGCATGGTCGCGAGCATGATCGAAAGCGCCGAGGTAAACCTGACGCAACGTGAACTGCAGATTCTCGAGCTCCTACTGAAAGGCCATTGCCCTCTCGAGATCGCAAATACGTTGACGATATCGCCACGAACGGTGGAGAAACATAAAGAGAACATGATGAAAAAGCTCGGCGCTGCAAATTCAATGGGGCTCATCGAGGCTGGTCACCGCCTGTTGGTGTGCGAGTAGCACCCTTATGAATCTGATCGAAAGCTATCTGACGCCACTCGATCTCCACTCAATTTTGGCGGTGGGACCGGCGCCCTGGCTCGATCTTGTGCAGCACTGTCAGCAGGCGCAGATCGAGCTCACCTTTGCAGCTATTAACGACACCCCCCCGCCCCGCCGCTACGATCTCGGTATCATCTACGGCACCGAGCACGCCGACCCGAGTGTGGTTCGACACCGGCTGGGCGAATTGAAAAACTATCTGAGCGAACGTGTCTGGTTGCTCGTGGACGACGAATCAACGTGGCAGCTAACGGATTTCGTAGCCTTGGGATTCAGGAAAGATACCCTGCCGGAAGGCTGTAACTATCAAAGTTACAGTTACAATCTGGAAACTTACAACTATAAACGGGATTGGAACAACCCGCGATTCTGGGCCAACCCGGAGAACTGGAATCTGCGCTTTTAGTGGGCTCTTAAACATCCGTCAGCGCCGACAACTCAATCCTCCGAACATGGTCGGCATCCACTTGCATCTCAATCCCCCGATACTTTGCGCGTCGCAAAATCCAGCATCCTCTGAAGCGGGATCATTGCTTTAACTGCCAGCTGCGGTTCGACCTGAATTTCGTTGTCGCCCACTTCAAATACCCGCGTAAGACGCTCCAGTGAACTCATTGCCATCCACGGACAATTCGCACAGGAACGGCATGTGGCGCCGCTGCCCGCGGTCGGAGCAATGTAGAAAGTCTTGTCAGGGCACAAGCTCTGCATTTTATAGAAAATGCCTTGGTCGGTAGCAACGATAAAAGCATCGTTGTCCAGCGTTTGCGCCGCTTTGATCAGTTGAGAAGTAGACCCGACGACGTCTGCAATTTCCACGACACTCGCTGGCGACTCGGGATGGGCAAGTACCGCCGCCTCCGGATGAAAGCTCATCAACTCCTGCAGGGCACGGACCTTGAATTCTTCGTGGACTATACATGAGCCATCCCATAGCACCATGTCTGCACCCGTCTTCTTCTGGATATAACCACCAAGATGCTTGTCGGGTGCCCACAAGATCTTTTCTCCGCGCCTGTCCAGATAATCGACGACATCCACTGCGATACTGGATGTTACCACCCAGTCGGCACGTGCCTTTACAGCTGCCGAGGTATTTGCATAAACCACCACCGTACGATCCGGATGCTCGTCACAGAAACGGGAAAACTCTTCTATTGGACAACCGATATCCAAAGAGCAGGTCGCCTCGAGGGTAGGCATCAGCACGCGTTTTTCGGGAGACAGTATCTTGGCGGTTTCCCCCATGAAGCGCACGCCGGCCACTATCAGCGTCTTGGCTGAATGCTGCTTTCCAAAGCGCGCCATCTCCAGCGAGTCAGCCACACATCCACCCGATTCTTCCGCCAGCGCCTGCACGTGTGGATCGGTATAGTAGTGCGCTATCAGCACCGCATTGTGAGCCACCAATAATTCCTGAACTTTTTCTTTCTGTTCGCGTACAACGGCCTCCGACGGCTTGTTCATCTGCGGAATAATACGATCGAGGTGGTACTGAACAGCTTCGCGAGGCGAAAGACTTTCCTCGCCATCGGCGAACGGGCGGTTAGTTTCCGACGTCATACAGCAACCTTTTCTGTGAAACCGAGACGAATTATAGCCGAACTGGGGCCGAGTTTTAGATTAGTAACAGGGCGGCTTGATCAGACAGAACGGGAAGTATCACCTTCCCGGAAATTGGTGGGTCGTACTGGATTCGAACCAGTGACCAATTGGTTAAAAGC
>CAZXLJ010000103.1:0-11432 GCA_964641175.1 uncultured Cellvibrionaceae bacterium | reverse complement strand
AGTTATTGACGCTCCGCTTAAGGGAGTCCCGCCGATGCCCGGACAGCGCCGGCGGAAGAAAAAAGTCTGGTTGGCAAAATGGGACCCGTTTTCATTTTTTCAATGGCTCAGGAAGAATTTTTTAGCCTGAATCAAGGCAGATTTCTTCGATCTTCGTCTTCACGCTCAAATTCGCCCTCGAGCGTGTGCCGCCCCGCGGGCCCTTTGTGACTGCGGCCGCTACTGAATGATGAGGTGCTCGCAACAAAAAACCGGCCAGCGCCCTGACGAACCAGATAGCGTCTGACCGCCGGCACCAGAAGAGCAAACCCGAGCGCATCTGTCGCGAACCCGGGAACCAGGAGCAGAAGTCCGCCCAGCGCCAGCAGGAGCCCTTCTGCCAGTTCCGTCGAAGGCAGTTGACCGGCAGCCAGCTTGCTCTGCGCGTTGGTAAATGCCTGACGCCCCTGCCGACGCAACATGGCAACTCCGAGCGCCGCCGTCGCCATCACGAGAATCATTGTCGGAATTGCGCCGACTACCCTGCCGACAGCGATCAGAAGGTAAATTTCGATTAACGGGATGGTGATGAGCAGCAGAAGCAGTACTGGCAAAATTCCCCCAAAATGGCCAATTCAAAAATACAAAAGCACCCAGCCGCCTGGGCCGACACCGTGTAATGGGGTTTAGAAGACAAATTGCAAGGCGCAGAGGCAAATCGGGCCGGTGGTTACCTGCTCAGAAACCCAGGTTTCTGAGCAAAAATACTTATGAACCCATCACCAGGCGTAATTGATCCCGAATCGGTACGTAAGATCGCTCTGGGAAGCCGCGGCCTCCAGATCGCGGGCGTGATTGACATACTTCCATTCCATTCCCACATCGGCGGAAATGCCGAACCCAATCGGAAATGACAGGCCTGTATTCATAACGATCACGCGCCGATCCCGGGCACCCGGCTCAGGCGATTCCAGCGAATGCGTGTATTCGTTGTTGTTATAGAAATTCAGCCCTGAACCGAGACGCCTGCGATAATCTGACGCGAAACGCGCAGAAGTGTAGGCTTCGCCATCAGCGAATACGCCCTCGGTCGACAGGTATTGAAGAATGTGCTGCAGACCCAGTTCAAATGACAGTGCCGAAGCATCGGTCTCCCAAAACTGGTATCCGAGACCCGTATTGAACGCATACTGTTCCTGGATGTTGAATGCATCATCACTGCCGTAGCTGAGCTCATTCGCCCAGAACCACTGGGGCGCAAAGAACCAGTCGAGACCATAGGTGGACTGCAGGCGATGATGCCGGGTCCGGGTGATCACCCCCTCGGCGGAAGGGGCGGACTCGTTGTAACGACTGCTGTAAGCCAGCAACGCAGAGTGCCGAATTTCGCTGCGCCGGTGTTCGAGGTTGATCAAAACCTCCCAGAACTCCGTTTCAATCGTCCCGGAATGCTTGAGCCCCGACGCCCGAAAGTTGCCCGCATACACGCGGTTACCGAGCTCGCTGCTTTCGAAGGTCACAATATTATTGAGGGACAGCAACGAATAGGTTTTCCGTTCACCGTCTATACAAGTGAAAGTGGCTTTCTGGCTTTCAACGTTGCCGAGATAACAGGCCACATCCTTGCCCTGAATCCGCATAGGCTCGGAAGATTCAAGGGTGGCAATCGCAGCTTTTGGCAAACGAACCTCACCCAGACTCGCCGACTCCCAGATCACCACTTCCCCTTCGATCCGCTTCAAAATGCCCTGCAGGGAATCACCGTTGGTCAATGTCACCTGGCCGGCATTCGTCAGGGCCGACGCCGTCATGAACATGCCAAACATCAGTGCACGGACCATGAGTGAATTCCTGTCGCGTTTTTGTATTCTCAAAAGGTCCAACCACACGCGGCGAGGGCGCGGCCGGCCGCGAATCCATAGCGTGAACAATGGTCCCCCTTCCGGCCAGCGCCCGGATCCGGAACCCGATTAAATGTAGCACCCAGATCCGGGAGCAGCGCGTTACCGGACGGGATTTTGACCAGACCCTGCGGGCGGCCAAAGAACGGCGCATGCTACTATTACCTCACGAATTATTCTACCGACCGCGGACACCAGGCCTTGACCATTTCAACCTCTTGGGCGCAGCGCGCCAGGCTTTATACCGACCGTCGCATCTTGAGTGTGTTCCTTCTGGGAACCCTGAGCGGACTACCTTGGGCAATGATCGGCTCAGCCCTCACGTTGTGGCTCAAGGAATCCGATATCAGTCGCACGGACATCGGGTACGCCGGGTTTATCTTCTCTGTATACGCCGTCAATTTTCTCTGGGCGCCCCTGCTGGACCGGTTCGATGTACGCCTGCTTCGAAACATTGGCAAGCGCCGTTCGTGGATCCTGTTGTGCCAGGGGATCATTGTTGTCAGCTGTTGGGGAATCGGCTTTTTCTCGCCGGGCACGGACGCCAAAATAGTGGTGCTGATTGCCCTGGTCATTGCAATTGCGTCGGCCACCCAGGATATCGCCATCGATGCATACCGGGTCGACCAGTTCGCGCCGGAGGAAGCCGAACATATTTCAGCCGGGGCAGCGCTGGCCACAGCAGGCTGGTGGACTGGTTACGCGGGCATCGGTTATGTCGCCATCATGCTTTCAGATCAGGGCTGGTCATGGCCAAAGGCCTACCTGTTGCTTGGTGCAATTACCGCGACGCTTGGCCTGCTCAGCCTTTTCTGTCCCGATCCCCCGCAATCATCCCGTTCCGACGCAAAAAATCCGGTGAAGGAGAATCTCGAAAAACTCGTCTATCTCTCGGGCAGGACTCAGAGAATGCTGGTTGCCTGGCTGTGTGCACCGCTGGCGCTGGTCGTGTGGAGTGTCGCTGGCAGCCCCGGCCTGCCTGATGGGGTCAGTACCAGCGGCGCCTACGTGCCGCTGCTCGCAGCCGTCATTGTGGCATTGCTGTTCTCGGCCCTGGTGAAGCTGAGTCAGCTGGAAAGCGCGGTACAACCCTCCCTCGTCCAGCCGCATCGCTCCTGGGCCACCGGCTGTATTGCATTTATCCTGGCGGCGGTAGTTGCGCCTCTGAAGGAGTTTTTCGCTCGCAACGGCTTCAGGTTCGCCTGCAATCTGCTGCTGTTCATCTTTCTTTTCAAGATCGGCGAGGCAGTTCTCGGGCGGATGTCGGTGGTCTTTTACAAGGAAATCGGATTTTCCAATACTGATATTGCCAATTATTCAAAAATGCTCACCTGGTGGGTAACGATTCTGGCGGCGATCCCCTGCGGCCTGCTCAACGCCCGCCTCGGTCTGATTCGCGGACTTTTCATCAGTGGGATCTGCATGTCGTTGAGCAATCTTATGTTCGCAGTCATCGCCGTCGTCGGTCCTGATATCAACTGGTATATCGCGACGGTCATAGTCGACGGAATAACTGCCGCCTGGGCTTCAGTAGCGTTTGTCGCATTTATATCAATGCTCTGCAATCATGCCTTTTCTGCAACGCAGTACGCCCTTATGGCTTCGCTCGCTACGGTTGGAAAGAACACGCTCGCGTCTTTTAGTGGCCAGATCGTCGACGCGCTCGGAGGCAACTGGGCAATATTTTTTGTCGCCACAAGCTTTATGGTGATTCCCAGCCTGTATTTACTCTGGATTCTGCGCAAGGATCTCCGAACGCATTACTCGCAAAACAGCTGAGGTTGATTTAACCAGCGAGCCAGCTCGACTTGTCGGAATTGACCAGGCGATCAATCTCGCGCCATATCTTGTGATATGCCACCAGCGCCCGCCCCGTTTTGGCGTAACTGGTCAGGGGCGCACGCATAATGCCCATCTGTTCTGCTGCCGCGTCTTCGGGAACCCAGTTCTTCAGCATGCGGAAAGGCATTTTCGCCGAATCGAGCAGGGTCTGACGGTGCAGGCTGCGGCGCAGATCCACCTGATTGTAGAAGCCGGCGATCAGCCGCGGCTGGAAACGTCTGCCGTTAAAGAATTCCATCACCTGCTCCATCGCCCGGATGGAAAGTGGACTCGGGATCATGGGCACCAACACCAGGTCGACCCCGCTCAGTAGATACTCGATGCTCGGGTTTAATGTTGGCGGACAATCAAAGAAAAGGAAATCGGCATTTTTGCTGATCGGCGTCATCAATTTCTGGAAAAGTTTGCGGGGGTGCGGCTGCTTAGCCATAACCGAATCCATCTTGCGCAGACTCAGATCTGCAGGGATGACTGTCAGGCGCGGATACGGCGTGGCGATCTCCATGGTCCCTACCGGCTTGCCTTGCTCGATCAGACGAATCGCCCGGTTGTTTCCCTTATCGACCCCGCAATACCAGCTCGCGGCCGCTTGCGGATCCCAGTCCCACAGTACTGTGTTTTTTTTTGAACTGGCCGCCAGATAGGCGAGATTTACAACAGTGGTGGTCTTACCGACGCCGCCTTTCAGGTTATACACCGCGATGCTGATCATTCCGCTCTCTACTTTTCAAGTTGGCCAAAAAACATCCATAGCAATAAAATGCGTTTCGGCATCAGTGGGTTAAGTTTGGACAAGGCGGCATTATGGCTGGATAAAGTGCGGTAATCCAGCAACTACAGGAGTGGTTTATTCGGGTCAACTGGTTTCTGGTCTTGCCGGATGGCTGACGATGCTCGTAAACAGGATGCCATGATTGCGTCCGTGCGGAGAAGAGCTGTACGTATATACAGCCATCCGGCAAGTGCGCCCATAATAATTGCTGATTCCATCGGCAGCAAGTGAATATTTTATTAACTCCGCGCGACCGGATTCAGGCGTTTCAAAGCCAGGCGTTTTTACACCAGCAGCACCCAGATCGCGAGACAAGTCAGCCAGAACCACAAGGTTCGGGCGTAGAGCCGCCGGATCGCGAACAACTCCGCCTGGGTGACATCGCATGATTGCACCAGCTCGCTGTCCACAGACAACGCTCCCAGGGCGGCTTCCGTCAATACCTGGCCCGTACGTATCTGCCAGTCGACGACTACGGATTTCAGACGGTTGATACAGCCCACGAAATTGCCGGTTACAGCAAAACTGAAACCCAGAATCCGTGCAGCCGGCCATTCGAGTGCCCAAAGCCAGTCTTCCGCAACATTGCGACGATACTCCTGGTTGTACAGATAGCTCAGCCGATACATTAGTGCGCCGGCGGGCCCAAGCAATACGAACCAGAAAAGCACGGCAAACAGTCGCTCGAATCCTTGATAAGCCGTAGCCTCCAGCATGCGTTCATGGAGTCGGGGCCAGTCATCCGCAGGAATATGGTCGGTATCTATGCCCTGTGCCCGCGCATAGGCGAGACTGTCTTCCCAGGAATCGGCATTGCTGGCTTCGGCGTAACCGGCCAGGCCGGCACCAAAATCTCCCCGTCCGAGACTGTAGATAAGGACCACGGTCGCAACCACGAAGGCGACGATACTCGGCGTCAGGCACCAGGCCAGCGCCACGAGGACCGCCGGCACCCCGATTGCAATGAGTAAATGTAGCCAGTGCTGCATGGCGAGTGAGTTGGTCGAATCGAGAACAGTGAGCCAGCGCTGGAACCAGCGGTCATAATGAAAGGGGTTCTTCGCACCCCAGACCTGCAGCAGTCCCAAGGCTATGAGCAGTTCAACCAGTATCATGTTAACGCCTCCCGTGACTCAGCTTGCTCCGATAATAGACCCAGTCAAAGGCTGGCCCTGGGTCCGTCTTTCGAGTCGGGGCGATATCTGAATGCCCGACAAGTCGCTCCTCCGTGAGCGAAGGGTAACGTTTCAATAATAGACAAGTCAGGCGCACCAGCATTTCATATTGCTGTTCGGTGTAAGGAATCTGGTCGGCACCCTCCAGCTCTATACCGACTGAATAATTATTGCAGTCAGCGCGCCCGGCAAAACTGGAAGCACCAGCGTGCCACGCCCGCTCATCAAAAGATACAAACTGAACCACTTCGCCATCACGCCGGATCAGACAGTGCGCCGACACTTGCAAATGGGCAATGCTGGCGAAATACGGGTGGGCCCCAGGCTCTAGCCTGTTGCAAAAGAATTCTTCCACAAAATTTCCGCCAAACTGCTCTGGCGGCAAACTGATGTTATGGATAACGAGGAGATCCACCCCGGTGCCAGCGGGTCGTTGGTTGAAATTGGGCGAAGGACAGCGGCGTACCGGAACTAACCAGCCGCAAGGGTCGATACCCGAAGGAGATTCAAACGGACACGTCATCTGCATAGGATTTGGCGGGCACTGAATCAGAGCCCGCATTATGCACAGCCGTAGCACGGCCAGACAACCTCCATGACGCAGAGGCCTTGAGGTTACTTGTCCGGGTTCATGGTGCTGCGGGAGTTCCGCCCCATGCTCACTATGCTTTCCAGAGCGCGGTCGAACAGCATGGAGTTGTCCAGAATTTGTAGTGCTCCCTTTTTCAGGGCTCTGGCCAGATCACTGCGCGTACGCTCCGCAACTTTGAGACCAGCGCGATTGACGAAGATATATTTCCCCGTAGCCTTGATGGTTGCCGCTAGCCTGCAACGCAATACGCTACCGTTTTCATCAGTCAGATCAAACCATGACCCTTGGGAGAATCCTGCCACCGCCTGCATGTGCGGATCTTCGTCCGCCAGCTCCGCCGCCTCCATCGTATCCTGCTCGGTGGGCATCTCTGCCACCGTATGCAGAGTGGGTACATCCGCGCTCACCACTCCCGCGGGCTCTGGTGTTTTGACCGGAACGGGGGGCGTCCTGTCCGCGCTCGTTAAAGCCTCTCCCCGTATTCGGGCCAGATGTATTTCCTCAAGTGCCGTCAACAGTTCAGAGACCTCAAACGGATTGTAGGAAACCGCATCCAGCCCGTTACGAAGCTTCTGTACAAGATCCGGAATGAGGCGCAACAGTTTTTGTCTCTCGGCACCCGATTCCCGCTGCTGGAGACTCCAGACGAGATCATCAAGTATCTGCAGGTTCGCAGCCCACTCTGCCGAATCAAAACCGAACTTCAGACCGGACACAAACAGGACATTGCTCCAGGGACCGAAAATAAGCGCGCGCGCGGGCCCGGGAAGTTCCATTCCCTGCGTGGAGCGCTCGAGTGCCTGCGTAACCCTTGCCCGCGCCATCTCAGATTTCGCTTTCCCGTCTTCGGCATCAACCGTGCGTCTTTCAAGAATTGCTGCGCGCCGGCGTTCTTTTTCCACGTAATCAGAGAAGTCCGACAAAGTATCCTTGAAAATGTCGATATTCCGATCAAAATCAGTAACTACACGCTCCACGGTCTGCCGTAAAAAAGCCAGCATCGATTCGTCCTGACCATTGGCGGCACACCCCAGGGCTGCCGCTGATATTTCATTGATCAGGCGGCGAGCTACGTGACGTCGGTCGGTGAGGAAACTTTCATCCATCAATGCGACTTTCAATACCGGCACCTGCAGGCGAGACAGCTGCTCCTTCATGGGCTCTGCCAGGCTTTTGTCTTGCAGGATGAACTCAAACAGCATTTGCACCAGCCGCATGGTTTCCTGCTCGACGCCGCCTAGATTTAGTGAAAGTCCCCGCCTACGCTGAACGCTCTCCAACACCCGTTCAATATCGACCCCTCCTTTATTGGCTGGACTGGCTGGCAGTTTCTGCATGAACGACAAGACATCAAGCAAAGCCTGGCGGCCGCCTTCTGACTGCGCGGATCCCATCATCATGGCGGCACTGGAATGCGCGCGGGACTGGAGATCAGCCGGCATTTCGTCAACGTCCTGCGTCGGAGCCCTGCGAGCAACCACGGTGGGCGTGTGGGGTCGAATTCCGTGTTGTGCAAAAATGCGGACAAGTTCTGAATGAAGCGGCGGCAAACTCGACAGTACGTGACGATCAAATAATTTAAAGATCAGCAGCTTGGCGCGAATATCAATATCGAGGGATTTGATTTGCCCCATAAAGGCACTGGCCAATGTCTGGGGACCAAGAGGAACCGTATCAGGGTCCACGGCCACCACCACGATCGCATTGAAACTGTCACAGAGTGTTGTAAGCTGCGTGATCATTTCACGGCCGCACCGCCGCACCGCTGCTTCCATTGCAACGACTTGCTCGAGATCATCATTCATGACCAGTGACAAGCTCTCGAGCGATAGAGTGCTGGAAGATTCCGAAGCCGTGTTTCGCTCCATCAACTTGCCGAAGGATTCGTCGATGGCTTCCAGAAACCGCCTTTCCAGACTCGCCCGTTGCACACGGATCTCACGCATTGCTTCAAAAAATACGTTTTGATCCTGGTTGGTCGATGCTTTGTCGGCCATGTTGAACAATGCGTCGTCCACTTCGTCAAAGAGACGTTGCAAAGGTTCTTGCAAAGCCGTTCTGCCCTTTTCATGCAGCGTACGGCCAACTGCCGGTAAACGCTCCAAGCGGGTTCGCACGGCCCTCTGGGCTTCCGGGTTTAATCGGACAACTTTTGCCGAATCGGACACATTCGCCTCCTGAACGGCGCTAACTTAAGCAAATATAAGTAGTGTTGACCTCAAACCCAAGAATTTAATTAATACTTAAGTATGAGTTACTATTAATCTAACACAGTGCAGTAGAAGCCATGTGATGCAGTTAATAATTTCAAAAAACAAAGTAAGACCGTTTTTGGCACTAATTGACAATTTCTAGAACAGGCAGAGTTAATGAGGGAAACCAATCCATTCAGACGACACGGGAAAGCCATGCTGCTGGTCAGTTGGGTGATTGCATTATCGTTTCTGACCCTCTTCTTCCGTGACCTGCTGCAGTCCCGCGTGAATCCCAACCGCGCACCTTTTTCTGAGTCAGGCCCGGGTTTCAACCAGGTCGTCCTCCAGCGCAACCGCCAACACCACTACGTCACCTCCGGCCGAATCAATGAGCAACCGGTAGTTTTTCTTATTGATACTGGCGCTACGCATGTCGCCCTCTCGTCCCAGATGGCCCGGCGACTGGGTCTGAAAGCTGGCGACGCTGAAATGCACATCACTGCCAATGGCCGGGTTAAAACACACGCCACTGTCATAAACCAGCTGCAGATCGGCACTATCACACTGACTAATGTGCGCGCCAGCATAACGCCCGGATTAACAATGGATGAGGTATTGCTCGGCATGAGCGCCTTGAAAGACGTAGAATTCGTGCACCGCCAGGGCGAACTGACTCTGCGGCAAGTTTTCTGACGGGTGATGTCGTGAGCCAGGCGGTTGCCTGGGCGCAAACTCGTTTTCTTAATGGGAGAATTCTCGTGATCGACATCGATCAGATTGGGCCATCGATCACACAGTCGGTGCAGTATGCGTTGGAAGAGGACATCGGCTCCGGTGATATTTCGGCGGCACTGATACCTGCAGATGCAACGGTGATTGCCGAAATTATTACCAAAGAAGCTTGCGTCGTATGTGGACGCCCCTGGGTGGATGAAGTATTTGCGCAACTAGGCGGTGTGGCCTTGAATTGGCAAGTGGCCGAGGGCGATTTGGTGGAGGCGCATACCCGGCTATTAACACTTCAGGGAAACGCTCGCTCGATACTTTCTGGAGAGCGCACGGCGTTGAACTTTCTGCAGACTCTTTCGGGTACTGCTAGCAAGAGTCGGCAAATGGCAAATGCCGCACCGGCAGGCGTGACGGTACTTGATACTCGCAAAACGCTACCGGGGCTTCGACATGCGCAAAAGTATGCAGTCAAAACGGGAGGTTGCAACAACCACCGGCTGGGCCTCTACGACGCTTATCTGATCAAGGAAAATCACATTGCTGCCTGCGGGGGTATCAGTGCAGCGGTCGCCCAAGCCAGGCTCAGACATCCGGATCGACCCATAATTGTTGAGGTGGAGAATTTCCGGGAATACCAGGAAGCGGCAAGCTTACCCATCGACCGTATCATGCTCGACGAGTTTTCAGCTGATGATTTGCAGCAAGTGCTGTCTGCACCGTCGTCTGTTGATATCGAAATCTCTGGCAATATTGATCTTGCCGCCTTGGCAAATATTCGCGGGTTTCGAACTTGCCACGTCTCGTCGGGCGCATTGACCAAGCATGTTCACGCTATCGATCTGTCACTGCGCGTAATTGCAAAGGGATGAGATAAAATACTGACGGCCAGCGAGAGGGCACGGGCCCGACTCGCTGGCATTTGAGATTATCCTTTACTACTCCTGCAATATGATCAACTTCCGGAAGTTGTCACGCTCAACCTGATGAGCCTTCCTTCAGCTGCATCCGTTATGAGCCAGATCGCTCCGTCCGTATGCTGAGCCACATCCCTGACACGTCCGATATCTCTCAGCAGCCGCTGCTCTCCAACCACTAAACCGTCCTTTAACACAAGTCGCACGATTCCGCCGGGAGTCAGCGAGGATATAATCAGATTGCCGCGCCATTCATCAAACATATCTCCGTCATAAAAGAACATCCCGCCCGGTGCGATCACCGGATCCCAGTAATAGACTGGCTGCTCTATGCCTTCTTGAGCGGTGACACCTTCTCCGATTGTCTGACCGGAATATTCCACGCCATACGTGACCACCGGCCAGCCGTAATTACGTCCGGCCTGCGGGCGATTGAGCTCGTCACCGCCCCGCGCTCCGTGTTCGATGGTCCAGAGTTCGCCCGTTTGGGGATGCGATGTCGCACCTTGAACATTGCGGTGCCCGTACGACCAAATTTCAGGCAGACCCGATCCATCGATAAAGGGGTTTGTTTCAGGGCTACTGCCATCGGGGTGGATTCGGATTACCTTACCCAGATGTGAATCCAGGTTCTGAGCGTGAACGCGCGCTGAGTTCACTGACCGTTCGCCCAGCGTGACGAAGATCGTGCCGTCCTCGTTCCATACTATTCGAGAACCATAATGAAGAGTGGAATCCCAGGCAGGTTCCTGCCGGAAAATAATGTCCACATCGTCCAGCCGGGTTTCATCTGCAGACAGCTGACCTCGGGCGACTGACGTTCCTGTCTTATTGTCTTCACGGGTTTCGGCAAAACTCAGGTAAACCATTCTGGAAGTTTCGAAATCGGGAGCCAAGCTGACATCGAGAAGTCCACCTTGGTTACGCGTATCAATATCGGTTGGCAGACCATCGATTGGATCGGATAGCTGGCCATCCTGGTTCACTATTCGAAGGCGACCGGGTCTTTCCGTCACCATGACCCGGCCATCGGGTAAAAACTCCATTCCCCAAGGATTCACCAGGCCGCTGGCAACCACAGACTGGGTAAATTCTACGCTCGAAGACACTTCAGGTGCACGCGTCTGCTCCGGAAATGCCGGCGTTTGACCTTGAGCATTTGGCGGCCCCTGATCCACCGGTTCTCCTGTCGGCGTTGGCGTTGGCGTTGGCGTTGGTGTTGGTGTTGGGGTTGGTGTTGGTGTTGGTGTTGGTGTTGGTGTTGGTGTTGGTGTTGGGGTTGGTGTTGGTGTTGGTGTTGGTGATGTTGCTGGCGTTGTGGGTATTGCTGCTT
>CAZXLJ010000102.1:0-11440 GCA_964641175.1 uncultured Cellvibrionaceae bacterium | reverse complement strand
ATTTACGCGATTTCATTGCACTGCTTGAACGTAAAAATCAGTTAATCCGGGTTACTCGACCTGTATCACCCCATCTGGAAATAACAGAAATCTGCGACCGCACGCTCCGACGGGGCGGCCCTGCACTCCTGTTTGAAAACCCTGTCGGTTATTCCATTCCTGTTCTGGCAAATTTATTCGGGACGCCGGAAAGGGTCGCCCTGGGCATGGGGCAGTCCAGCGTCGCCGCTCTCAAGGAAGTTGGCGAACTGCTGGCGTTTTTAAAAGAACCCGAACCCCCCAAAGGTCTGCGGGATGCATGGAGCAAGCTGCCGATATTCAGACAAGTCCTTAATATGGCACCGAGGGTCGTCACCGCGGCGCCTTGCCAGGAAATAATTGTTCAGGGCGATCAGATTGATTTAACTCAGCTGCCAATCCAGACATGCTGGCCAGGTGACGTCGCGCCACTGGTCACCTGGCCCCTGGTCATTACGCGTGGCCCGGAAAAGGAACGCCAGAATCTGGGCATCTACCGCATGCAGCTATTGGGTAAAAACAAGCTGATTATGCGCTGGCTAAGTCACCGGGGCGGCGCTCTCGATTTTCGCGAATGGTGCCTGGCACATCCCGGCGAAAATTTTCCTGTGTCTGTAGCCCTGGGTGCCGATCCGGCAACCATTCTGGGTGCGGTCACGCCAGTGCCGGATACGCTGAGCGAATATGCATTTGCCGGTCTGTTGCGCGGAAAAAAAACCGACGTCACCAAAAGCTGTTCGAACGCTTTGCAGGTACCCGCCACGGCGGAATTTATTCTGGAAGGATATATCGCCCCGGATGAAATGGCCGATGAGGGTCCGTTTGGAGATCACACCGGCTATTACAATGAGGTCGAGCGCTTCCCGGTATTTACCGTAACCACAATGACGCATCGTCGCAACCCGATTTATCACAGCACCTATACGGGTCGTCCTCCCGATGAACCAGCGATTCTCGGCGTTGCCTTGAATGAGGTTTTTGTTCCCATTCTTAAAAAGCAGTTTCCGGAAATAGTGGATTTCTATCTGCCGCCAGAAGGATGTTCCTATCGGATGGCGATTGTCACCATGAAGAAGCAATACCCGGGGCATGCCAAACGCGTCATGCTGGGTGTGTGGTCTTTCCTGCGGCAATTCATGTATACGAAATTTGTGATAGTGACCGATGACGATATCGATGCACGCCGCTGGGAAGACGTTATCTGGGCCCTGACTACCCGAGTCGATCCGCAGCGCGATACCGTGATGATCGATAACACCCCCATTGACTACCTGGACTTTGCATCGCCAACCGCGGGCCTCGGCTCCAAAATGGGAATTGATGCCACTCACAAGTGGCCCGGAGAAACCCGGCGCGAATGGGGCACGCCCATCACCATGGACCCACAGGTCAAAACCCGCATTGATGAAATCTGGTCAACGCTGGGAATCCCCTGAAGGCACCGGTTAGCGCACCTTCGGATTTCCATAGATCTTGAATTCACCGGCCACGTGCAGCAATCCCATCATGTGCAATAACCCGTTGTAGTAACGCCACTCGCCCGTCGGGACCGGCTGTTTCCATAAATCTTCCACGAATCCCCGCGCAATCGGCGACCTTGTCGCCAGTGCACCCACGGCAGTCATTGCCACCAAAGCCTGCGGACGGTAGGTCACCGCCGGCCTTCCGTCCAGCTCATACCTCCCCACATACTGTCGCGGCCTGTCAGGCAATCCTTGGCTGTGGTAAAAATTCAGCTGGCGCTCCGCCAGCGAACCCAATTCCGGGCTCTGGCTGAACCAGTCATAATCCATCGCAATGTTCTGGATAACCCGGTAAGCATCCGGTCCGCTCATGTGACTGACTTTATTGTGCCTCGAGGTCTGCGGTTCGCCCGCAAAACTTGTGTACTCTGAAAACAGCCCCGTCTGCGGATGCGCCGCCCGCATGAAAAACTCTCGACTGGTCGCCGCCGCCGTCTGCCAGTATTCGTTGTCTTTATCCGCCCAGCGGGCCCAGAGCTCGTAAAACGCCGGCAGGTGGTAGGAAGGGTCGGTGTATTCCTCCGTCTCCTTGTCGGTGGTGAAGACGATCTGCATGTGTTCTGAATTCATCAACGGCCGGACGGAGCGCGTGTCCTTGTGAATCATGTCGTGCAGTATCTGGTTCGCCTGAGCGCGATAGTTGAAGATCCCATCTTTCTCGCTCCCCCAGCGCCAGTGGGCGAAAAACAGGGACATCGCAAAGTATTCTTCCCCATCCGGCGCGGAGTGCAAATCAATGGGAGCATAAGGCGGTTTGCTTTTAAGTTGCCAGGAGAAATAACCGCGCATGTCTCCATGCTTGACCTGCATGAATGTGACGGCGAATTTCCAGAGCTTGTCGAAGGTCGCCTTGTCATCCATCATCACGGCAATAATCATCCCGTATGACATGCCTTCCGAACGGATATCATCAGTGTCCGGAGTATGGATAAACGCCATATCCTCACTTGCCGGAACCAGTATCGCTTCATTATCCGGATCACCGAAAAACAACGTCTGGTAATCGTTCCGAACGCGTAAACGCACCTCTTCTGGCGTTGCCACACCGAGCTCCACAAACAGGTTCCGGTGGGTTCCTGTGCTGAATGCCGACCTGGGCCGCGCTTCCTTGATCGCGGAATTCTGCTCCGGCATTTTCCCGGATACGCCTGATTCTTTGGAATTACAACCCAGGATTACCAGTCCAGCCAGCAGCACTGGCAGAAATTTAAGGCCAATCATGAAGTGTTTTATATATTATTCTCCCCTTCCGGACCTTCCGACTTGAATCCTGCGTTTAACCTGCTTTGCTCGGTCGCCTTTGGCAGGGCCTGTCAGACAATGTCAATTGCAGCCGTGAGTCTGACGTCATTGGATGCCGCGGCGACCAGAATTTCAAATCGCCCCGGGTCATTGACCCAGCCACGCTTCACCTCGCACCAGTGCGCAAACGCGTCCGCAGGGATTACGATTTCCAGACCGGTTTGCTCACCGGCATCGAGATCGACCTTGCGAAACGCCCGCAGCTCTTTCAATGGACGCTCCAGCCTCGAGCCGCAGTGCGCGATATAAATCTGCGCCGTCTCCTTGCCGCGGCGCGGGCCGGTGTTCTTTATACCGAAACTGATCTCCACCGGTTTACCCACCGCTACGGTCGCCTCTTTCACGTGCAGATCAGTGTATTCAAACTGTGTATAGGAAAGCCCGTAGCCGAAAGCGTACAACGGTGGGATACCCCGTTTTTCATACCACCGGTACCCAACGAAAAGTCCTTCGTCATAGTGCACGTCATAGACCGGATGAATTTTTTCCCATTCGTCATTGGCGCCGTTGTAGAGGGTTTCCCCTTCGGGTATATAGCCGAAGCCCGGGCTGTCGGCAAACTCACGTTCCAGCGTGATTGGTAGCTTGCCGGAAGGATTGGTTTCACCAGACAGGATTTCAGCCACGGCGATACTGCCGTTCTGGCCACTGTACCAGCAGTAAAGGATGGCCGCCGCCCCGCACCAGTCCGTCATCCGGACGCCGGAGCCAGCATTCACCAGTACGATGACGCGCGAATTGAGGCCAATGATGCGCTTCAGATAACGCTCTTCGCCCTCGGGCAGCGCATAAGGGCGGTCCCAGCTTTCGGCGTCGACCGTCCCCACGCTGACGATGATGTGCCCGGCGCTGCGCAGCTCTTCATCGGTTGGTGACGCGTCATAGACAACGCGATCTCCGTAGGTTTTCTTCAACGACTCGTGAAGCGTAACTGCGTGATACCCTTTCACGTAGGCCGCACCGGTGCCCGAGGCGATCTTGTGGATATAGTCACCGAGCAGAAGAATCTTGCCCTCGCCTCCGGTTTCAAGAGGTAAAACCTGGGCCTGATTGCGCAAGAGCACTATACCTTCCCGAGCGGTTTCCAGAGCCACTTCCTCGTGCTGAGGAAAATGCGCGACCATTTCCGGCATGGGCTTACGATCGAACAGCTCCATCGCTTTAAAGGTGACAAGAATACTTTTCACCATCCTGTCCACGTCCGCCTCGGCAAGCTCGCCCGCCTCGATCTTTGCTTTCAGACCACCCGTGACCTGCGGATCCGGCATTTCCAGGTCCTGCCCGGAAAGCACCGTCTTTTCACAGTCATAAATCGACCACCAGTCGGTCATCACCAGCCATTGAAAGCCCAGGGCTCCCCGCAACAGATCATTGATCACGGTAGCACTCTGCCCCGCCCACTCTCCATTGACCAGGTTATAGGACGTCATGACGGCCATGGCGCCCGCGTCGATTCCGGCCTTGAAGCCGGGAAGATAGACTTCGTGCAGGGTGCGCTCATCCACCACCGAGTTGCTTTTGCGCCGAAAATAGTCGGTGTTGTTTGCGACGAAATGCTTGAGCGTCGCGATCACGCCTTTATCCTGAACGCCTTTTACATAGCGCTCGATCATCCGGGCAATCAGGCAAGGGTCTTCTCCAAAATATTCGAAATTGCGGCCACACTGGGATATCCGGTACAGGTTGAAGCCCGGACCCAGCAGAACTCCGATTCCATTGGCGAGACACTGCTCGGCGATTGCTCCGGCATAGGCTTCGGCAAGTTCCGGATTCCAGGTGGCCGCCAGCAGTATCGGTGCCGGGAACGCGGTCGACCGGTCGATGGCATTCTGATAGGTCACCTCGTAGAAGCGCTCTCGCAGTACGACTCCTGCCGTGGCGTCGGCAAGCATGACCCGGGGAATGCGAAGTCTTGGAATTGGTTTGGTAAAAAATATATCGGTTCCTGATACATAAGCGCATTTTTCCTCGAGAGTCATCTGCTCGAGAATGGTGTCAGCCCAGGCGGCTGCGCTGTTGTACGAATGTTTCGGGTACATGAAAGCTCCGGCAATGAGGCGGCGAGATCGCATTGTAAAGGAGAGGCCACGCAAATCGAAGCAGCCGCCTGGCCGCGTTCCGGGGATACCCACTGACAACCGGGAGGAGCCGGCAAGCTGAAGAAAATGAATCCATTCAGAAGAGTGGACACTGCGACGGGAAATAGGCGACATCGAGCAGACAGCCTGACAGCTCACAACACTACTTGTCCGCCGCAGTGGAACGACAACTATAGCGCCGCTGACGTGGGGATCAAATCATTTGCCCGCCATTCATCGGATTATGTGCCGCGCAAAAAAAAAGGCCTCAAAATGAGGCCAAAATCGGAGGAGAATCACTGATCAACTGAACAGTGTGGTGGTGCTATCGGGACAACCGCCCAAAGCGGGCGATCCGTCAAAATTCTGAACCAGACACTGCGACGGCTGGCGACATCAGAGCTTCCTGTCTCACACCTTTCGTTCCGTCGCAGTGGTTAACTTAACTATAGTCGAGCCTGTGCAAAAGACAGCTCGGTGGTTCAATCATTAATTTCTTGATAAGTCAGATCCGGGCCTCGTTTGGAATAACCACGAACCCGTGACTTTTTGCACGCAAAAAAAAAGCGGCTTCCGGGGAAGCCGCATAGAAACTGATCCGAGATGAGATCACTTACTTCGGGAATGTACCGCTGAACATCAATTGTCCATTCAGCGAAACAAAATCTGGTGCGCGGTTTACGGATGCGTCCGAGCGCATAAATCCGTCATTGATACTCGAGAGCGCCTTTGACAACGGTGCGTAACCACTGCTGTTAACAACTATAGCCTGTAGATAAAAGCGGGAGCGCAGCGGCTGCTAATAATTTGCTTTGGTTGTCCGTCCAAACCACTTCCGTTGGAATAAGACAGCCGAGCCCTCCGTTTTAGCCCGGAAAACCGTGACCGTGCGCACAGATTTATTAATTATTGATAACCGCGTTCCATCGCTTCCGAATGTCCTTATCGCGAAATATTCCACGCATAAAATCAATAGGGGCCGCGGATGTGCGCTTTTACTTTGCTCTCATAAAACCGTGACAGTTGCTGGTGAATATCCTCTGACAACGGCTCAAGCTCACTGGCCGAGGCATTTCCTCTTACCTGCTCCGCGGAACTTGCGCCGGCGATCACGGTCGTCACCGCATCATGGTCTAGTATCCAGCGCATCGCCATCTGCGCCATGCTCAGATCCTTCGGTACCCACTGCCTGAGTTCTTCGGTCAGGTCGACACCTTTTTCAAATGGCAGGCCGGCGAAGGTCTCGCCAACATTAAACGCTTCGCCGTTGCGGTTATACCGCCGGTGATCCCGCTCGCTGAACTGGGTGTCTTTACGGAACTTGCCGCTTAACAATCCACTCGCCAGGGGCAGGCGCACAATAATGCCGATGTTCTTTTGCTGCGCAACCGGGAAAAGCTCCTCGATCATTTTCTGCCGGAAAATGTTGAAGATCACCTGCAAGCTGGCCAGGTCATCTTGCTCCGTGCAAATCAGCGCTTCATCGACGGTTTCGACGCTCGCACCAAAATGAGCGATGTGCTGCTCCTGCTGCAAGGTGCGCAGCCAGTCGAAAACCTCGCCCCGCGCCAGCAGCTCCCGAGGCACGCAGTGCAGCTGCAGCAGATCGATACGGTCCCGACGCAGGCGGTCTTGCGCCCTGCGCACTGCATCGCGCAGATTCATCAATGAGTATTTGTCCGGCCAGGTGTCGGGCCCGCGACCATACTTGGTTGCAACCCGGATATCCGGGCAGTGTTGCAGGTGGGCACCCAGCAGGCGTTCGCTGCGGCCCGCGCCATACACGTCCGCCGTATCAAAAAAGTTAATCTGGGACGTCATCGCAGTATCAATGATGTCCGCCACGGCAGCTTCGGAAACCGGTCCGAAATCGCCCCCGAATTGCCAGCAGCCCAGACCGACTTCGCTGACCTTCAAGCCTGTTCTGCCAAGTGTACGCTGTTTCATTTATTCACCCCCTGACTGAAAATATTGACCGGCACCGTCAAATCCGCGGTGCCGTCGACTTTCTATTGGCACTGCACGCCGGCTTTGTCACCCAGGCCCGGCTCAACCGCGATATTTGCCAGGTCCATCTCCAGATCGCCAGTAGCTGTCATGGCAAAGCCCACTGAAATTTCTTCAAACGCGATCGACTTGTCCGCGAAGCATTTCAGCGATATGGACTGACGGTTCCACTCATTGAGCGGAGAGGTGTTGACCAGCGTCGTCATATCTGCGCTTTTCACCTTGGCCGGCGAGCAGGCGCCCCCACCGCAACCCATGCCCACGGTCACTGATCCCGTAGCCCGCGTGACGGGACGGATGTCAAATGACAGCGCGCCGTTTTCCTCGACGATTCCGGACATGTTGCGGGAGGAGTTCACGATGGCCAGGGTCAGATATGTCTCGCCATCTCCCGCCACCCATTTTGCCTTCACGGCATCACCCTGGGTTTTTTTGTCGGCTTCTGACACGACTATCGAACCGGCTTCCAGAACTCCCGACCGGTAACGGGTCTTTTGCTGGTCGGGGGTAACGATATACATTCCCCAGGGCTCCCGGACCTGGCCGCTGTAAATGATTTCAAGCAGATCCTGTTGACTCTCATCCAGCTGATAGCTGATATCCAAGGGTCCGACCTCAGCGGTGTCGCCGTAGGTTAAGCCATAACCGAAGGGGAAAAGCGGAGAATAATCCTGGTCTCCAAAATTGATGGCCGTCTGACCTGGCTTCGCCGGCCAGGAAAACGCCAGCTTACCGGTAAAGCTGTAAGGCATGTTGCCATCCCGATCCTTGAACAGCAGGTCTGTCACCCCAGCGCCCTCGCTGCCGGGCAGCCACGCCGCCACAAATGCATCTGATGCATTCAGCTCGGGATTGACCCACAGAGGCCGGCCTGACATGAAAACTGAAACTGTCCTGATTCCCTGCTGCTGCAATCTGGCAAGCATTTTTGCATCCGTCTGCTCACGCAGCTGATAGCCGACATGGCGCCGGTCACCCTGCCATTCGGCATAGGGTGCCTCGCCGTAGACCGCAATAGCGACATCCGGTTTCTGGGTGAACTTGCCTTCGGGTGCGTATTCGACCTTGCCACCCGCCGCCTCGACGACCGTCCGGATCGCCTGCAACACGGAAGTGCCTGCCGGGAAATCCGCGTTGGTGTTATCGGTGCCCTGCCAGGATATGGTCCAGCCGCCGTTCTGCATGGCGATATTATCTGCGCCCTCTCCAGTCACGAGAACCCGCAGTCCAGGGTTCAGTGGCAGGAGATTATCGTTGTTCTTGAGAAGGACCAGTGACTCCCGGACAGCCTGCCGGGCGAGCTGCCGATGGGCTTCCGAAGCGAGAATGTCCGCGCGGTTGGCAAAGCGACGCGCCGAAGGCTTGTCGGATTCCATGATGCCCGCCCTGAACTTCGAGCGTAGAATCCGGCGCACGGCATCATCAATGCGGGCCGTGGCGATGCGCCCCTGCTCCACGTCTTCAACCGTGTTCTCGATGAACTCTTTCCAGTCGTAGGGCACCATCAACATGTCGACCCCGGCATTTATCGCGGCAGGACAATGGGTGTTTGTACATCCCTCCACCAGGCCGTGGGAATTCCAGTCCCCAACCACAAACCCGTCAAACCCCAGACGACCCTTGAGAATGTCGGTGATCAGGTATTTCTCGCCGTGCATCCGGGTTCCCTGCCAGCTGCTGTGGGAGACCATGACGCTGAGGACACCTTCCTTGAGAGCGGCAAAGTAGGGTGCGGCGTGCATCCGGATCAGCTCCGCTTCACCGGAAAGGTTGTTGCCTCGATCAATGCCGTTTTCCGTCCCGCCGTCGGCAATGTAGTGCTTGGCCGTGGCCATGATGCGGTCGGAATCCATAAAAGTGCGATTGGCCAGGCTTCCCTGAAATCCCCGCACCGCCGCCGCGCCCAACGTGGAGACCAGCTCGGGATCTTCTGAGAAACCCTCATAGCTTCGGCCCCAGCGATCATCCCTGACCACCGACAGCGATGGAGCGAAAGTCCAGTCCATGCCTGTGCTCAGAACCTGCATGGCGGTTACCGCCGCAATTTTCTCGACGAGTTCGGCGTTGCCGGTCGCACCCAGTCCCACATGGTGCGGAAAGGTCGTCGCGCCCTTGATCTTGTTGTGGCCATGAACGGCATCGATACCCCAAATGATGGGGATGGCCACACCGCCGCCCGATGTGTCTGTAGAGGCCAGGTAATATTTGTCCAGTGCCTCTACCCAGGCTTCGGCGGAGGCGTTTTTATCATTGTTCAAAAGGCCCCCGCCGCCGGTCAGTACTGATCCGAGCCGGTATTTTTTAACGTCTTCCGGTGTCGTGCGGCTCATTTCCCCCTGCACCATCTGACCGACTTTTTCCGTCAATGACATCTGCGCCAGTAAGGCATCCACTTTGACATTGATGGCAGCCGTTTCCGCCGGGTCAAACGCTGGCTCCAGCCGGGGCCAGATTTCGGGGACGCGTTCTTCCGCTGCGGTTTGCGTCGTATCGTGACTGGCGCATGCAGAGATCATCAAGCCGATACCGAGCCACTGAAGGCTGGATAGAGAAGTCTTTTTCAACATCACTATGCTGGTCCTAATTCAAATTATTATATTGGTGCCCCGCTCAATACGGCTTGTTTCCGCTCAGAACAATCGGACCCCGGTTCAGGACTGCGCATTGTATCCAGCTGCCCGGGTCTTGGCGAATCCGGTTCCGGTATCCGGGTCAGGGACAAATGATCAGGTGAATCCGGTATCCCGGATGAAAATCAGGTCCGCTCTATGGGGAAATTGCAAAGCGTTTTTCGGGATTACAATGGAAGAGACAAAAAAGAAGGGGGGGTGAAAAACTCCCGCGACGTGCGCCGCGGGAGTTGGAGAGGGTATTAAGGTGCGGCGATGACGCTGACTTCATCCAGCAGGATACCCACTGGATCGGCCGGTCCGTCAAAATACAGCGATACTTCGGTCATGTCACAAGCGGGCATTGTCAGACCACCGGACACCTCGGTCCAGGAAGCGCTGTTCACGGTATTCCCGCCAGACCAGTTATAGGCCGTCGTCCCGTCGACACAGACCGTTTTCACGGTGATGTTGAGATCGGCTGAATCCGCTCCCGTGATTTTGCTGAAGGCCTTGATGTCATAGGTAGAACCGCCTGTAACTACGGGCAGCAGATTGTACACCGGACCCTGCCAGTTACCGCTCCGCTCGGAGTGGTACACGCTTTGCGAACCGGCATAGGCATCGGTGCTCAGCGAGAGAGTACCACCCCAGACGCTCCAGCCTGTCAGCCCGCTTTCGAAGCCGGGGTTGGTCACCAGGTTGACCGGTCCGTCATTGACTTCACCGACCACGGTCACATCGTCGAGGTACACATCCACGCCAGCATTGGGGCCATCAAAGTAGAGCGACACTTCGGCAAGCGGACAGGCCGGAAGCGTGACGCTGCCTTGCAATTGACTCCACTCGGTATCGGTAGCAGTTATTGCATCTGCCTGGAGGTAACTCTCCGAACCGTCAGCACACAACGCCTTCACAGTAATGAACATGTTGTCTGCCGCGGCACCTGCTATACGACCCCAGCCGGTAATTTCATACGTAGCACCCGGTACGGCCTTGCTAAGGTTCAATACCGGACCCTGCCAGGAACCCGTGCGGTTGGTGAGCATTGCGCTGCGTGTGCCAGTATGGGCTTGGGCGGTCGAAGACACCAATGAAGAACCACCCCAGGCAGTCCAGCCATTGACACCATTTTCAAAATCCGCGCTGGCAATCAGGTTGGGTTCCGAAGTCGCCAGAACCTGACGGACATACACGTCATCGATAAAGAAGCTTGCGCCCGCATCCGGTCCTTCAAAGTACAGGGTCAGTTCATTCAAGGGGCAATCGGGAATCGCTACCTTGCCACTGATGGTGCGCCAGCCGGTCGCATTGGCCTGGGCACTGCCCACGCTCAGATACTGATCGCCTGCGGGGCAAGAAGCTTTGATGGTGGCGTTAACCTGGCTACTGCCACTCGCCATGCGCACCCAGGCCAATACCTGATATTCGGTACCGGGCTCTACTTCGAGGAGCAGACTGGTAGCGGGACCTTGCCAGGATGCCGTGCGGGCACTGACGAAGCCGCTCTGGCTGCCGGTATTCGCCTGCACAGCAGAGGCAGAGACCTGCGCATCTCCAAAACCGAACCAGCCGAATTCATCCAGTTCGAAGTCAGCGTTGGAGACGATATTGGGCCCCAGGCCGGTAGCATCCGGTATCAGGGTCAGAGGCCGGGCACTGACCGCATCCGCCAGCAATTCCACCTTGGGTGCGGGTCCGTCCAGGTAAATTGCGGCCGCTTCCAGGGTACATTCAGGCACAGTAAGAACGCCTGCAAGCCTGGTCCACTTCAGTTCCTTTGCGGTGACCTGGGCCAGCTTGACATACTGGTCCGCGCTTCCGGCACAGCGATAATGCGCATTCAGCGCCATGGTGTCCTGCTTGCTGCCGCGTATCGCTGCCCAGGCCTCGACGTTATAGG
>CAZXLJ010000101.1:0-11562 GCA_964641175.1 uncultured Cellvibrionaceae bacterium | reverse complement strand
AACGCGCATGGTGATCGAGGTGCAAAATGATAACGCGCTTCATTTTAAAAATGTATGCATTTTTACCGGAGATGCCTGATTCAGCATTGCGGGGTGCCTTTTTCAGGAAAAGCTTTTCGTCGTCCGGCCCGCGCGCATCGAATTGGTTTTATGAGTACGGCTTTTTATTAACTCTTGAGTGCTCTTTTAATTCGGGTCTCTCCATCCGGGGAAACCTTAAGTGCAGCTTTATGTTTAGCTTCTTCCGACTGAGATTGCCAGAACCGGCGCGTCGAATTTTCATGTGCAAATTTAAAACGGAAATGTTGCCCGCATCTGTACAGTTAGCAAGTTTGTTAGCGCCCCCGGATTAGAGGCTGTGAAAAAACTATCTGCGTGGCCGCTGCGGCGTTAAAAACAGCTTCAAAATGCTCATTTATCACGCATAGACTCCGCTTTTTCGCCTATTTTTGCCTTGCATCGGCGGCCTCGATTACGTTTTCTCACGGCCTGATTAGCGGGTGAACCGCTGGATTCGACGCCGGCGCGAGCCAGTCCGGGAGGACGGATGACAAAGCCTGCTGTCGCGAAGTGGCAACAGTGCCGCTTTGGGGAAATTGTGAAACAAGTCATCCCCCCTCAGAAAATATGGAGAGGCTATGCGAATGCGCATCAAATTGGGTTACTATGTGCCGCTGCGCGAGTCCGGGCCCCCGTTCGGGGCCGATCGCAACCAGTTCGGCGAACTGGAAAATCCTCTCATGAATGTCTCTGTGAGATGGCGCGGACTTTGGTCTGGATCAGTCTGCCAAATACTTGAAGAACCACTTTTGCTATGGGATCTACTATGAATATCAATGCTATTCGCAAATCTGCCCTGCTCGGCGTGGCAGTGGCCGCGACTATATTCGCGACCGGCTGCAACAAGAAGGAAGGGGCAGAAAGTACGGCAGCAGCAAAGACCGCCGCACCAGCCAGCTCAGAAAATATCGAACTGGATACTGCTGAAAAGCAGGTTACTTACATCGTTGGCTACAATATGGCGCAACAGGCCAACGCCAACGGACTTACCTTTAATAAAGACGTCATGGCTCTGGCAATACAGGATGTCGCGGAAGAGAAAGAACCGCGCATCGCTGCCGAAGAGCAGCAGCAGATCATGATGAGCTTCCAGGAAGAGCAGCAGACCAAGCGCGATGCGGAAATGAAGGTCAAGGGTGAAGAGAACCTCAAGAAGAGCCAGGCCTTCCTGGATGAAAATGCCAAGAAGGAAGGGGTGATCACCACCGAAAGCGGACTCCAGTATAAAGTGCTTGAATCTGGTGAAGAAGGCGCAGCCAAGCCTGCCGAAGACGATAACGTCAAGGTTCACTACCACGGCACCCTGATCGACGGAACCGTTTTTGATAGCTCAGTTGACCGCGGTCAGCCAGTAACTTTCCCGGTGAACGGCGTCATCAAAGGTTGGGTCGAAGCGCTTCAGCTGATGAAAGTCGGCGACAAATTTGAACTGTATATTCCGGCTGATCTCGCTTATGGTCCCGGCGGTACCGCGGGCAAAATTGGTCCTAATGATGCCCTGATTTTCCAGGTTGAACTGTTGGAGATCAATCCGGTAGAAGAGGGCATGGGTGAACCGGCAGAAGCTCAGCCTGAAGCCGAACCCGAAGCCAAGAAGTAATATCCCGCAGACGGCGGGTTGAGCCCAGGCTTTTGCAGTCCGGTCGCAACCCGCCGTCTCTTTTCCGCAACCGGATTCAAGGGTCGTGTTCAGGGCGTCGCTGTCGATGTTTGTGAGCAGTCAAAGCGAGCCAGGTATCCGTTTGATGCGACTACATGGCACATGCCCGCCTCCTCGGCAAATACCATATCCAGTGCAACAGCACCCACCGGTTTCCATACATTACGTTGTGGCAGTTTCCATTGAGCAGTTCGTTGCAACGGATTCAAACTCCATAGCGTGACACGTTTGTCGGCCTGACCTGTCAGCAGCCATTGCTTGTCGCGACTGAAGCGGGCGGCGGTAAACTGCATGCCTCGCCGAAGCCGTTTTGCGGACAGCGGAATTTCTTCGACCTCCGTTTCACTTTCGGTATTCCCTGTTTTATCCCTCGTGCTCCACAACAACGCCTTGTCATAGCGACTCATGGACATGGCCAGCGTCCCGTCGTGCGACAGTGCGACAAGCTGGACCCGGTCCTGGTGTTTGATGCGCTTGAGCATCTCGCCGGTGCGCGCGTTCCACGCCACCGCGGTGAAGTCATCCGAACCTGTCACGGCAACCGTGCCATCATCGCTCAGAGCAACGCTGTTGACGCGGTCGCCATGATTGAAAGTTTTCAGGATGCCTCCGCGTCGGATGTCGAACAGGACCGCGGTATTGTTGGCGAGCCCGAGCATTGCGACCTGACCTTCAGCGCTCAGTTGGGCCGATAATACTTCCGCCGGCGCGGCCCAGTAGCGCAGGTTTTCACCCGTGGCGACATTCCAGAGGGCAAGGGTTTGCTCATCCGCCGTCATTACCCAGCGGCCATCGGGGGAAAAATCGGCTGCGACCATGTTGGTTTGCTGGGCGGTGTTGTGGTTCCAGTCGTAAAGTCTTTCCCAGTCTGCAATGCGCCAGAGACTGATACCGTGGAGCGTTGAGCCAGAGACCGCGTACTGCCCGTCATCGGACAGGGCGGCACCATAAACGCCACGCAATGCCATTTCGTTAACCTGTACGGGCGCAATTGCCTTGCCGCAGCCACTGACGAAAATGGCCGAGACGAGCACGGTAAGGACGACCGAGAGATGTTTCGCCATAGTATTGCAAACCGGTGGCAATGGACGACTTCGTAAGCACGGAGTTTCCTAAAGCTTAGCAGCCGACAACCGAAATGCAGATCTGGTGGGGGTACTGGTAGAGAAAGAGGGGAGCAGGGAAGAGGACGACCGGGCCACTAACAGAGCCCGGTTGCTCAAAGCTTTACTTGATTTTGCCTTCTTTGTAGACAACATGCTTGCGCACGACGGGATCAAATTTCTTGATCTCCATTTTCTCGGGCATTGTGCGCTTGTTCTTGGTGGTCGTGTAGAAATGACCTGTACCGGCGCTGGAATTCAATCGAATTTTATCTCGCATGGGTGCGTCTCCTGTTTACCGCAAACCTAGAATTTTTCGCCGCGGGCACGCAGGTCCGTCAGCACGGAATCGATACCATTTTTATCAATGATTCGCATCCCTTTGGATGAAACGCGCAAACGGACAAAACGCTTTTCTGATTCAACCCAGAATCTGTGACTGTGCAGATTCGGCAGAAACCGGCGCTTGGTGTGGTTTTTCGCGTGAGAGACATTATTTCCAGTTACGGGTCGCTTGCCGGTAACCTGACATACTTTTGACATTGTTCAGCCTCGCTGGTTGCTGACAGCGGCCTTGGTGGATGGAAGCTGCGCTGTGTTCGTTAAATCGCCCAGTCCTGCAAACCGGCCAGCCGCAACGGACTGTCGACACGGGACTGCCGCCTCGGAGGCGGTCAAAAATGAGGCGCGATTTATACCAGAAGCCTAAACGAATAGCAAACGTAATCGGGCACTGTATCAAATTGTGTTAACCCGCCCTAGATCAGGCCGCGTTCTGCGAAGGAAACAATCCCGCCTTCGCCGACGATCAGGTGATCCAGAACCCGGACATCGACCAGTGCCAGGGCATCGACCAGTCGCCGCGTGATGTCGCGGTCGGCGCGGCTGGGCTCGGCCACGCCGGAGGGATGGTTATGAGCAAATATCACCGCCGCCGCATTGTAACCCAGAACTTTTTTAACGACTTCCCGGGGCCAGACGCTGGCGCCGTCGATGGTGCCATTGAACAGGGCTTCATACTTGATCAGCCGGTGCTGGTTGTCGAGAAACAAAGCCGCGAATATTTCATGAGGCTGGTGGCGCAACTGGGCGGTGAGATAATCCCGCACGGCGGTCACGCTATTGAGGGCTGTACTGCGTTGCAAATGTTCAGCGAGATGGCGTCGCGCCATTTCCACCACCGCCTGCAACTGCGCGAATTTCGCATCACCCAGACCGTGAGCTTTGCAGAAGGTGGGCCGGTCCGCTTCGATAATCGCCCGCAGACCGCCGAAATGATTCAGCAGGCGGCGCGAGAGATCGACGGCAGAGCAGCCCTGCGCGCCGGTTCGCAGAAATATGGCCAGAAGTTCGGCATCAGACAGTGCTGAAGCCCCCAGCTGGAGCAGTTTTTCACGCGGCCTTTCCTGCACAGGCCAGTCCTTGATAGCCAAAACGTTCCTCCTGAACATCATATACCGTCGTCCCGCGGACATCTTCATCTGCGACTTCAACGGCAGCGGAAGCGAAATCCCGTGGGACATGTTATTTTTAATGGGGTTATTGCTTTCGATTGCGCCTGCCAGTGCCGCCTGCGGCACTCATAAGCGGCGTCTATGGCAAGCGGCATCTATGGTAAAAGGTCCCGCCTCAACAGACAAGAAAGACGATGGACAGCATGTCAAAACTCTCAGGCAGACAGATCGTAATCGGCATCAGCGGTGGCATAGCGGCATATAAGTCGGCCGAGCTGGTACGTCTGTTACGCAGGCAGGGCGCGCAGGTGCGGGTCGTCATGACCGATGCCGCCCAGGCATTTATTTCCCCACTGACTTTGCAGGCGCTGTCGGGGTTGCCCGTGCATACCCAGCTGCTGGATTCTGCAGCGGAAGGGGCCATGGGCCACATCGAGCTGGCACGCTGGGCGCAGCAAGTCCTGATTGCTCCGGCGACGGCGGATATTCTTGCCCGGCTGGCGCATGGCCATGCCGATGATCTGTTGACGACGCTATGCCTCGCGAGCGAGGCGCCGCTGGCGGTCGCTCCGGCGATGAACCGTATCATGTGGAGCCATCCAGCCACCCGCGCGAATATTGCGTGTCTGCTGCAACGGCGCGTGCAGGTGTGGGGGCCGGCCGAAGGCGAGCAGGCGTGCGGGGAGGTGGGTGCCGGGCGGATGCTGGAACCCCAGGCCCTGGTCGAACTGCTTGCCGGTGCCGGCGCCAGCCTCCGGGGAAAAACTTTCGTAATTACCGCCGGGCCAACCCGCGAAGCCATCGATCCGGTGCGTTATATCTCCAACCACAGCTCCGGCAAAATGGGCTTCGCGCTGGCCCAGGCCGCGAGTGAACTCGGTGCGCGCGTAATCCTCATCAGCGGTCCGGTACAGCTGGCGACGCCGGCTCATGTCGAACGGGTTGATGTGCTGGACGCGGCCGCTATGCTGGAGGTCAGCCTGGATGCCTGCCGCAGCGCAGATGTCTTTATCGCGACGGCTGCGGTGGCGGATTTTCGGGTGCGTCAGGTTGCTCCACAAAAGATAAAGAAATCCGGATCCGGAGGACTGGCTCTTGACCTGGTACCCAATCCGGATGTCGTGGCCCGGATTGCCCAGGAATTCCCGGCACTGATCACCGTCGGATTTGCAGCCGAATCGGAAAATCTGGTGGAGCATGCGCGGGCCAAACGTGAGCGCAAACAGCTGGATCTGATCATCGCCAACGACATTTCGGGCAGCGACATCGGCTTCGGCAGTGATTTCAATGCGGTCACCGTTATCTGTGCGACGGAAGAAGTACATTTTTCCCGTCGCCCCAAATCCGAACTTGCCAGAGAGCTGATTACCTACATCGCCCGGCGTTTTCTCCATCACACAGAAGAGGAAAGCTGAGTGCTGCCGTCGACTCCTGATCCCACTGCCCCCACCAAAAAGGCAAGACGCGCAAAGCGGGGTGGCGGGCCCGCTCCGCAAGACCCGGACCGTATGCAACGCACGTCAATGATGGTCGGTGCGGCCGTGGGCGTCCTGCTTGCAGGAATTGTTGCTTTTATGGGCTGGAAAACTCTGGTGGTGGCAGACCGCGAGCAGCAGCTGCATAGTTTTGCACAGCAATACAGTCAGCGTGCCGCGAGCAATGTGTCCAATTACCTCGACGCGCTGACCAAACAGGTGGCCTTCGTGACCGGCTCCAGGCCACTGCAGGAAGCCCTGCAGCAAAGCGATGTGCCTATCGGCGAAAACGTCCGGCAGATGGTGGCGCGGGCGGTGCCCCAAGCGGCAGACATTCGCATTTTCCGCCTGAACGAAGCGCAACTGGATCTCGAATCCGGCAATGCCCTTCGGTTTTCCGAAATTGACCTCATCCGCCGGGTGGAGCGCGGTGAGGCGGTTTTGCCCGAGGCTTTCGAGACGCAGGGCAAGTCTTATTTCAATCTGGTGCTGCCGGTGCTGGCGGAGCAATCTGGTCAAGTTCTGGGGACGATCCTGCTGACGGTGCCGCTGGAACATCTCACGTCGGCGTTACAGGAAGGCGTCGTGGAGCACGGCAGGGTAGTACTGCAACAGTTTTTTGAAGGCAGGCCGCGCAATGTCGGCGAGTTCGGTAGCGGCAATGCTTATACCGCGCCCGTTGCCGAAATCGCGAAGACGCCCTGGAAGGTTGAATTTACCGCGTCCGACACGCTGCATGCTCAGACTCAGACCGACATGCCGTTGCTAATTATTTTCTGGCTGGTCATATCGGCAGTGATTATGGCGATATGCCTGAGCGTGTCTTATATGGTCGGGCGTCGCATGAAACGTAAAAGTGAAGTGCAATGGGCGCAGCAGGTGCAGATGGGACAGGCCCCGGCCAGAGGCGACGAGGCGGGATCGACCGCGCCCGTAGACATTCTCGATATTCAGATCCTCGAAGAAGATCGCGAATTGCTGGGGCTGGAAGAGGTTGCTGCCCCCGCACCCGCCGAAGCACCCCCGCCGCCGGATCGATCGGCAGAACGCAAAGCGCGCGCAAACAGCGAAGTGCCCGATCATATTTTCCGGTCCTATGACATCCGTGGTCTGGCGCTTACCGAGATCAGCAAGGGCCTGGCGCAAAAAATAGGTCAGGCGCTCGGCAGTGAGGCGCAGGAGCAGGGAGAGACGGCGTTGATCGTGGCTCGGGACGCTCGCACGCATAGCCCTCTGCTCACCGAGAAACTGATTCGGGGAATCCTGAGTACCGGCTGCAACGTCATCAACATCGGTACGGTGCCGACGCCGCTGCTTTATTTTGCGACGGAAATCCTAGAAGAAAGTCACAGCGGTGTCATGGTGACAGCCAGTCATAACAAGGCACCCTACAACGGTTTCAAGATCGTGATGAACCGCAAATCACGCACCGAGAAAGATATCAAGGCAGTGCGTGCCAGAATCCTCAAAAATGATTTCCGCAGCGGGGTCGGCGAAGAGCGGCATCAGGACGTTGTTGCCCGGTACATCGAAACCATATTTTCGGACATTGCACTGGCCGGCGACGTCCGGCTGGTGATTGACGCGGCCAACGGCGTCGCCGGCAAAGTGGCGCCGCAGCTTTTTTCCGAGCTCGGATGTCAGGTTATCCCGCTGTATTGCGATCTGGACGGGACCTTTCCTCATCACGATCCGGACCCGTCGGTGGCCGAAAACCTGCAGGATCTTATCAACAAGGTCCAGGAAACGGGCGCGCAGCTGGGGGTCGCATTCGACGGGGACGGCGACCGGCTGGCGGTGGTTACCCCGTCGGGTCAGATCATCTGGCCCGACCGCCTGTTGATGTTGCTCGCAAAAGATATTCTTGCGCGTAACCCCGGCGGCGATGTGGTGTTCGACGTGAAGAGCTCACGGTTGCTCAATACGGTGGTAAGCAACAGTGGCGGACGGCCGATCATGTGGAAGACGGGGCACTCACAGATGCGCGCCAAGGTGCTGGAGACCGGGGCACTGATCGGGGGGGAATACTCCGGCCATATTTTCATCAAGGATCGCTGGTTCGGGTTCGACGACGGACTCTACGCCGCCGCCCGTCTGATCGAGATCATGAGCCTGCGCAATGAGACGGCAGACGAGATATTTGCAGAGTTTCCGACATTGCTGACAACCCCCGAAATTCGTGTTGCAGTAACGGAAGAGAAAAAGTTCCAGGTTATCGAGCAACTGGTTCAGCACGGACAGTTTGATGACGCCCGCCTGATCACCCTCGACGGGCTGCGGGCGGAATTTCCGTTTGGCTGGGGCCTGGTGCGCGCATCCAATACGTCTGCAGAACTTACCTTGCGATTTGAGGCGGAAACCGAAGAACATATACACCAGCTGAAAGCTCTGTTCACCAGAGAAATCCGCAAGATCGACGAAAGTATTCGCTTTAACTGGTGACGCGGGTTTGTCGCGTCTTCACCTGAGCGAATGTCCCTCCATTTTTATTTCCGGTAATAGTGGTCCCATATGATTGAGAATAATTTCGATGCGCTGCATATCTCTAACGTTCTGACCGAAGCGCTTCCGTACATTCAGCGGTTTACCGGCAAGACCATCGTGGTCAAGTTCGGCGGCAACGCGATGGTGGACGAACAGTTGCAGAACAGCTTTGCCCGTGACGTCGTATTGATGAAGCTGGTGGGCATGAACCCGATTATCGTGCACGGTGGCGGACCGCAAATCGGAGAGCTGCTGGCCAAACTCGATATACCGACCCAATTTGTCGACGGCATGCGCGTGACCGACGCGGCCACCATGGACGTGGTGGAAATGGTTCTGGGCGGAGCGGTGAACAAGCAGATCGTCAACCTGATCAACCGTAACGGCGGACAGGCGATTGGCGTCACTGGTAAGGACGGCAAACTGATCCAGGCGCGCAAAATGGAAGTGGTGCGGCAGTCACCGGAAATGCTGGCACCGGAGATTATTGATATTGGCCACGTCGGAGAAGTGCGGGCGATCAACCGCAAGGTTATCGATCTGCTGGTGCAAAGTGACTTTATTCCGGTGATTGCGCCGATCGGAGTCGGTGCGGACGGGATGTCTTACAACATCAATGCGGATCTCGTGGCCGGCAAGGTTGCCGAGGTGCTGCAGGCCGAAAAATTGATGTTGCTGACCAACGTGGCGGGGCTGCAGGACAAGAACGGCGAGGTACTCACCGGCTTGACCACGACCCGGGTCGATGAACTGATCCGCGACGGAACAATTTATGGCGGCATGCTCCCTAAAATCCGCTGCGCTCTGGATGCAGTAAAGGGCGGTGTCACCAGCGCCCATATCATCGACGGGCGGCTGCCCCATGCAGTGTTGCTCGAAATTTTTACCGATGCCGGCGTGGGCACCCAGATTACCAATAAAAGTCATGGGTGGAGCGGCTAAACGGCGCCTCTGCCGGCCGCATCCGCAGAAAAGTGTTTCTGGTAATCCTGTTATCCAAAAAGGGGAGAAGAGCATGAGCCGAGAACCGAAACCCCGCCAGCAACAGATTCTGGAGGCGCTCGCGCTGATGCTTGAAGCTGGCCCGGGTGTCCGCATCACCACCGCGGCACTGGCGCGGGAGGTGGGGGTTTCCGAAGCCGCGCTGTACCGTCATTTCCCCAGTAAAACGCGGATGTTTGAAGGGCTGATCGAATTTATCGAAGAGTCCGTGTTCGCTCGGGTCAAGGCAATAACGGACGAGCCCCAGAGCCATGCCCTGGACAAATGCTCAAAAATTCTGGATCTGGTATTGCTGTTCGCAGAACGCAATCCGGGCATGTGTCGCATCCTCACCGGCGATGCCCTGACCGGGGAGACGCCGCGGTTGCATCAGCGCATTGTCCAGTTCTATGACCGGCTCGAAAGTCAGATAAAGCAGATTCTCAGGGAGGCGGAACTGCGCGAAGGGCTGAAGTTTCACACGTCCATAGCGGCGACATCAGGTCTTTGGCTGGCGGCAGTGGAGGGCAGGATCGCGCAGTATGTCCGCAGCCGCTACCGCATCCCCCCCTCGCATCTATGGCGCGAGCAGAAATCCCTGCTGATCCAGAGCTGCGTGTCGCGGCCGGATACCTGCAGCACAGTGAACTGAGGCCCCTTTTAATTTAATTGGCGAGCTTGGCAGAATCTTGGCTGCCGTCCTTGACGAGGGTATGCCCTTTCTTGAACAGCGCAATATCCGCATCGGTTTTCGCGTGAATGTCCTGATGTTCATCAAGGCGCAATTGCAGCATGTTTTCGGTGGTCGCAAGTTCTGCGCGGATGTCTGCTATGCCGGTGTAGATCTGGGGAGGCACTACGCGACCCGCCCGTTCCGAGCTTGCGGCCCGGGCCATGAGATCTTCTATCTGTTTGTTAAGGTTACTGATATTAGCCCTGAGGATGGCGATATTGGCATCGAGCTGGGCAAGGCGGCGGTCTCTGGCACCGATGATATCGTCGACCGAACTGTAACGGCGCACAAGAATCTCGTATTCCTCGAGCAAGGCGCGCTCCTGTTCCACGCGGGCGAGGTCTTCCGGAGGTGGGGCTGGTGCAACAACCTTGATGACCTGACCCGTGGCATTGAGCACTTCATACCCGCGGGATACAAACCGTGGAGGAATGGAACTGGCGATCACCTTGACACCGTCGTCACCGATATAGCGAAAAAGACGGGCCTGGGCGCTGGCCGAGTGGCAGACAAGCAGCCAGACGACCCCGGACAGAATCCACGGTAGCATCTTGATCATTGAACTCTACACACCATATTGTTCCCGATACTGCTCAATATCATTCAGAACTGCCTGCCAGCGCGCATCCCCAGCCAGGAAGGTCATCACATCCGCGAGGCTGACGATACTCAGAACCGGAACACCCAGCTGCTCTTCGAGCTCCAGCAGTGCCGAACGTTGTCCCTGACCGCGTTCCTGGCGGTTCAAGCCGATCAAAATGCCGGCCGGCTCTGCCTGCTCACCTTTAATGATAGTCATTACTTCGCGAACTGCCGTGCCGGCGGTAATGACATCGTCGACAATGAGCACTCTGCCTCGTAAAGGAGCACCGACAAGGGTGCCGCCTTCGCCGTGATCCTTGGCTTCCTTGCGATTGAAGCACACAGGTATGTCATGCCCGAAGTCGCGGGTGAGGGCTACGGCGGTGGCGACCGCGAGGGGTATCCCCTTGTAAGCCGGGCCGAAAAGTACGTCGAAACGGATGCCGGAATCTTCGATCGCCGCGGCGTAACAATGACCGAGCTTTGCCAGCGCAGTACCCGTCTGGAATGCGCCGGCGTTGAAAAAATAGGGACTGGTGCGGCCGGACTTCAAGCGGAACTGGCCGAACTTTAACGCCTGGCTGTCCAGGGCCAGCTGAATAAATTGTTGTTGGTAGGCTTTCATTAGGTCGGTTAGTCCCTATTTAGAGTGAGCGAAACAAAAAGGGCTCGACACCGCGAAATCACCACGGGGAGCGTCGAAGGAAGAATGCGGTCTGATCCGGCGACTCAGGCTGAAAGGTTATTAAAAAGTACCTTGCAACCGTGTCTCGATCTTGGGAACCTCTGATTAAGTCCGAATAGCGTCTGGCTTACAGCGCTTTGCGAGATCAAGGCGGCGCTTCGAAGGCATGCTGATTGCCTGTCGAGAAGTGCCAACGCAGAGCTCGCAAAGCGATGCAAGCCTCTTAGGGTGCGGCCGGCTAGGTGCGGCCGGCTAGGTGCGGCCGGCCAGGTGCGGTCGGCCAGGCGCGACCAAAACGTTCATCCGCCGCGTTGCTCTTCTTGCAAAGGGCTAAGGCCATTCGCT
>CAZXLJ010000100.1:0-11563 GCA_964641175.1 uncultured Cellvibrionaceae bacterium | reverse complement strand
CGGTCTGATTCCATAAAGCACCTTCGTTGTTCATTTATCCAGCTGTCGTTATTCCACGTCAACTGGCTAACCCTCCCGGGTTCGTGGGCCCCCGCGTGCGCGAGGGCGACGAGCAGTTGAGACAAGCTCCCGGTTAAAAGTACTTTTCGTACACAACCTAGCGTGGACGAGTAAATTTCATTTCTGGCGTGGCCTTTACAGGGCTCACCTGTGCAGACGCGCCCTCGCCTGTTTTGGTGGTCGCCACCACGGGGCAGGATCAGGCTCTGGAAACGAAATTAGATGCGATCCAGAAAGAATATCCGGACACCCGGATTTCATCTTCATGGTTAACATCTTTTGACGGTTGCCATTGACAATCCAGAAATGCATTAAGTAGCATCTATCCCCGTGATTCGATCATAAGGAAGATCAGTATGGACGCTACCAACTCTTTCCAGCGCAATTCTATTAACGTCCGCAATGGCCAGGTCGGCAAAAACGGATATAAAGTTATTCTCTCCTCTCAAGCCAAAAGCTTTATTGCTTCAAAGGAAGGCTTCCACCGAGTTGCGATAGAAAAATCTATTCAAAGACTGTCTTCAGTTCCGAGACCAAAGGACCTGGGAAAGTTGATAATTAAAACTCCATTCACATATCGGCTGGAGACGGAATGTTGCGATATGGATTTCGTTATTCACTCTGGAACCGTAAAAGTGCTTACTGTCGCGGCAAAGCAGCAAATAAAACACCCGAAAGGAAAGATTGGAAACGACATTGACTCTATCCTTCCGCAAGCGCGGTCAGCCGCCCGTGCTTGGAGAGTACATTGGAACGGGCCTAATCTTAGGGTCGGGGTGAGCATTGTACGGGACAACAGCGGAAGACTGGCAATAGATCTCGTAGGTGATCGGGTAGCTGAGGATGGAGTCGGATTCAATAAAAATAATATTGGGGCACGTAAGGCGGGGGAAAACACTGTCGCTTTCTACATTAGCGAAAGGGCAACGCATTACGATTACCAACGTCAGGGGCCGGATTATGCGAAGCTGGCATCCGACTACAACGTCCCCGTTATTGTCGAAACGATAGCGACTGCCTTTTCAGATGTAGCTACCGTCTATTTTCCCAGCAAACCTCCAATGACCTTTTCTGGCGGCATGTCCCAATGAAAACTGCAATCCTGCTTTTGAAGTGCATCGGCCTGCTGCTTGGGATTGCTTCCAATGCTTACTCCGAGGATCGTCCTGTATACTACGCCGTTTCCATAATTCAGTTGATCGCCCACCCCGAACCCTATCTGGACAGACATATTTATGTCAGCGGTTATCTGAGTTCCTCGGGCTATTTGTATCTCACCGATGACTTCGCATCCATACAGGATGCCAGCAACGCCGTGCAGCTGGATTTCGAAGCAAACAAGTTAACCGAGTGCATGTGGGGTTATGTCAAGGTCCAGGGAAAATTCAGTAGAGCCCAGTTCCACAAAATCATCGAGATTACAAAGGTCTACAATACGGCGAAGCGGGAACACTGCAGAATCGAGTCAGTGTTGAAATAGATGATGACGGGGTGGGGGTGTGAGGGCAGCACTTTACCTGTGCCAGCAGAAAACCTACCCCACATCCTCCGCCAACCGAAACCCCATAATATAAATATTTTTTTCAAACCGCCCATGACGCCGCCGGCAGCGGGCCAGATCAGCGAAGCGGGTGAAGCTGCCGCCGCGCGCTACCTTGTAGCGTCCGCGGGTTTCAAGAAGATCGTCCGTGACCGCGTTGCCACCGGGATAAGTCCAGTAATCCGAACTGGTGTATTCCTCGACGTTGCCGGCCATGTCCAGTATGCCAAATGGTGAAGCCCCTTCGATAAACATGCCAACCGGAGTGCTGGCGAACAAACCCAGTTCGGCGGTGTTCGCTTTACTGGAATCAAACTGGTCGCCCCAGGGGAATTCCAGTCCATCCGGTCCACCTGCGGCATATTCCCACTCGGGTTCTGTCGGCAACCTGAAATGCCGTCCGGTTTTTTTACTCAACCATTGTGCATAATTTGCCGCTGCCTGTTCACTGACAGTGGCAACCGGGTGATTGGCCAGATGCTGCGGGAATCGTCCGAAAACCCAGCTGGAGGGAATTTCTCCGTCGGGTTCGCTCAACAGATAATCCCGATATTCCTGATGCGTCACCGGAAAAACTGCCAGACGAAAACTCGGGATAGTCACGTGATAATGTGGTGTTTCCTTCTCGATCCATTCCCTCAACACACCGAGATGGCCGTATCGGGCGAGTACGTCAGCGACACGATCCGGATGTAAACCCAGACGGACGCGCGCTCCGGGAATGGTTTGCATGGGGGGTGCAGAAATGTTGATTCTCGGATCTCCCGCCAGTGCCAGTAGCTGCCCGGCGGCATAACGTTCTGCGAAAGTGCGGGCGGTGCTTTGCAGCAAAGCAACCAGTTCCGCCGCACTGGCCATGCGCAAATCATTAAACGCGGCTTCGGACGAATCGAGAAGCATTGGCGTAAAACAATCCGGCAAACCCATGGCCTGACGATCCGTCATCTGATTGATGCATCCGTCAATCCGGATCGTTGCAGGATTAATTGGCGATATTGAAGAACGGTTCATGGCAAGATCCTATACGTCGCTTTCAAGCGCCAGCGCGGCGCAGTGCTGATAGCCCTTGTGACGATAAAAAAGCCACTCATCGTAGCAACTGAAAGCCATTTTTATTTTATGTTCATTCAATGACTTGATTGCCTGTGAAAAAAGCCACGGCCAGGAATACTGGTTGTGAGCATTCAAGTCAGTTTCACTCCACGACTTTACCTTCGGCGTCCCGATGCTCACATAGGCACAGAGCAAAGCGCGTGCATAGAAACGCAGGCAGCGCTGTTTGTCGGTCACCAAGGGCAACAGCCATCGCAATGCATGACATGACGTTACGCCGTGTAACGCCGTAAAACTGTTGCTACTGGCAAAAAGTCGCAAGGCATAATCCGACAGCTCCGCAAGTTCAAGCGTACAGCCGTTCAGAAGCGCCGCAACCCTCTGGAAGCCGGGATTTGCGGCTACCTGATTCAGCCTCTTGATAATGTTCGGCGCCTCGAAGGTTCGATTGCGAAGACTGGTTTCATCCGTCAGGCGATCCAGTACCGCGGCCAGCGTCGTCCCGGTTCCCGCGCTGTGCATTGTTTCGCCGAGGCTTTGATATTCCGACGCGAAAAATGCCAGTGCAATTGCTACTTCTTCCGCGGATTTCTGACGTATGCCCAGCCCCAGACGAATGAGACAGTGAAATGCCGACGCGCTAATTCCTCCTGCCAACGACCCGACATGATCGGTCACCACTTGTTGCCAGCCGGTATTTTCCACCAATGTCAGAAAATGGTTTCTGTATGCAGGGAACGCATCACGCTGACCCAGAAACTTCGCCCAGTTATCGCTGTTTATTTCAAACTGAACCGGCTCTACCGCTTCGAGGATGGACCGGTTCTCGTCCATAAACCGGTCAATCTCATCGATATCCGCGCCGATGGCATTCATGGCGATAATTGCCATGGGAAGATGATTTGCCAGCGCGCCCCTGTAGGTGGGCTTGAATTGCTGGCACCAGGTCAACCGTTCGTCAAAGACGGCTTGCCGGTGGTTGTTGATCGTAGTGTTGATGATCATGGCGCTAACGCTCATCTGCGGATCAAATTTCCAGGTTTAATTATCAATCAGAATTTCGTAAGTTTTACCGTCGTAACTGCCCGCCAGGAATCCACTGCGGTCGCCTTTCACACACAGACTTGAAACACCGGCCGCGGTTGGACGCATGGACTTAATCCACAGACGTTCACGATAGTCATAGAGCGCCACTACACCGTTGTAACTTCCAGTTGCGATCACCGCTTTGTCCGGCAATGCGGCGATACATTTTATGGATACCTGATGGGGCGAATCGATAACGCTGGCCGTGCAGGACGCCGAGTCCGACAGATTCCAGATACGCAGTTTCAGATCGCGGCTCACGCTGGCGAAACGTCCCCGTCCCAAAGCGGCACAACCATTGGATATCTTGTCATGACCTTCCGGAATCACACGGACGGGCGCCAGATCATCCAACCGGTGGAAGGCGGCCTGTCCGGTTGCAGATACCGAGAAAAGCACGTTGCCATCGTTGCTCAAGCCCTTGATGGCGTTGTGCTGAATCATCACCGTATCGTGATGGATTACTTCCTCACGATCATTCAGGGCAAGAATCACCACTTCGCCGGTATAGGTTCCGATGGCCAGTCGCGGCACGCCATCCACTTGATACGACGAGCCGCAATTTAACGGCGAACGGTGCTGGTAAATCAGTCGTCCGGTGCGAGCGTCCAGAATTTCACCGGTTTGCCCACCGGTAATGACATGCCCTTCGAATGCGACCAGAAAATTGCACAAGGTGTTCAATTTGTTGACTGCCTGTCCATTGGACTTGACCAGCCCGGCATCGCCCACTGTAAATACCTGTCCTTGAAAATCAAGCACCGCATTCACACCCAGCGCCGGGTTAATGCCATCAAGATCCCACTGGTTTGTGTTCAGATCCAGAGTTGCGTAACTACTGCCGAAGGTACCGAAGGCAAGACAGCGGGGACCGATAAAGCAACAGGAACGCGGCCAGATCACCGCCGGAATGGTCGCGGTCTGCAACAGGGATAAATGGCATTTGTCGGCCACCTTCCATATTTTGATCGAGCGGTCGTAACTCAGGCTCACCAGCGTGCAAGTCTGCTCTGAATATACCAGGCGCTTGATACCGGCCTTGTGTGCCTCGGTGATGTACCTGTTACCTTCATGGATTGCAACAATATCGCCATCGTCGTTTGCGGCGAAAACAATGCCTTCCTGGGTTATCACCACACTGTCCGTTTCGGCTCCACCAAGATCAATATCATCCAGCAGTTCGCCGCTCATGGCATCCCAGCGTTTGACCGTGCCATCGTCACTGGAGCTGATGAGCTGGTAACTGCTTTTAATCCATTCCACTGAAATTACATCCCTCGTGTGCCCTTCAAGCTTTCTCAAAAACATGCCCGAGCGTCTGAATATACGTATGCGGTGATCGCGGGAACAAGTGGCAATCAGTTCGTTATCTCCGGAAATCGCCACCGATTCCACATCGTCTTCATGCTGGGTAAGCACGGTCATCAGCTTCATACTGGGTACCTGCCAGATACGGGCTGTGTGGTCGCTGCTTGCAGAGACAAGAAAACTGCCGTCGTGACTGAAACGGCACTGATTGGCCAGGTGATCATGGGAACCGCGTCCCAATGCAACTTTCGAGCGGGCATCCCAGAGGATGACCTGGTTATCGTAACCCGCTGTGGACACGTACTGGTTTTGAAAGCTGGCAATGCCGCTTATCGGTGATGTGTGCTCGATCATGGTTGTGCGTCCTGTAGAATTTCATCGATGTAAAGATTGTGGTGAGTCAACTGGCGCTTCGCCAGCAGGTACGCCAGGTTGTATTCGGTCGTGTAAACCCCGGTACTCCGGGTTTCCGCAACTTCGATTCCCAGCTCGATCAGCTCGGAAGATTTCTTGGGATTATTGGAAAGCAGACATATTTTCTTGATGGACAAGGCCCGCAACATTTCGGCGGCGCAAACATAGGTGCGCATGTCATCGGGGAAATTCAGCAGCCGGTTGGCTTCGTAGGTGTCGTAACCTCTGATCTGTAATTCGTAGGCATCGATTTTATTGAACAGTCCGATGCCCCTGCCCTCCTGACGCAGATAAATAATCAAGCCGCCATCCCTTGCGGTACTTTCCATGGCTTCATTGAGTTGTTTGCCACAATCGCAGCGCGAGGACTGAAAGGTGTCACCGGTTATGCATTCCGAGTGCACCCTTACCAAGGGGACGGGTTGCTCTTCCCAGTTACCAAATCCTATAGCGAAGTGCTCCAGTGGTTCTGGAAGGTTATTAAAAGAAATAAATTCCCCCAACAGGCTTCCATCCTTGATAGGTATTTTTACCCGGTTGCGAACCGCGACCGGCTTCTTTTCTTTCAAAGCATTACACCGTCTGGCGAGTATCCCGTTTTGCATAACCGATCCTCTTTACAGATCTTTCTGTTGCATTTGATGCGGTAAATAATGTCAGGCTTTCTGCAAACATCTTCTGCGATGGAAAGATTCTAGTTCCACCTTCCCGGCTGGTTCACGGGATTACTTAACTTGATATATGTGATTTTTTCACTTCGCTATCAGAACACAAACCGATATCTTGGCTTCGTGTTTCCAGAAACACACTCACCGGGAATGGTAAAACCGCTCACGAGTTTCACCAGACCCACCCTGGCACGAAATATTTTTTATCACGGAGATTCACATGAATGACATTAAAGAAAAAGTAAATCTGAATATTGAAGAAGCACAGATGGTTGCAGGCGGATTTTCTCTGAGCGCCACCAACCTGGCATCTCTCGCCGTACCTTCCATTGCTGTCTACAAGCAGTGCGGTTGCAACATCTCAGCATCACTGAAGCCGGTCGCAGCCATTAATTTCGGATCCGTACATCTGTAACAAGCGTTGTTGACAGGATATCGACAACCGGCGGTGGCGATTCTGATTAATCGGATTCGCCATCGCTCCCGGATGGAAAAAGCCAATCGCGTTAACCGAGGGAAATGCTCGTGACGCCCGACCTCCAGCAAGGAGAGATGATGACCAAGCGCATATTACATATCAGCAAAATCCCGTCGGAAGATTGCCTGTTCGGCAGTGACTATAACGGTCGGGTACACAAGATGAATCTGGACCTGGAGACGGTGTGCCAGTCCGACCCGCTGCCTGGCATAGCAAACGGACTTTACGCGATAACCTGCAATCAACGTTATGTGTACGGGCGCGACATGCAAGGCAATCTGATTCAGTGGCACGCAGCCGATCTGTCCATTGCCCGGGTAGTTCATTTACGCAATATAGGCGACAGCCGCGAGCGCACTTCGGCAACGGCCATTCCTACGGTGAGCCACGGAATATTCCTGTGGGAAGATCGCATCATGGTGGTCAGCCCGTATGGCGATTTACTCCAGTTCGATGCCGATACACTGGAGTACATAAAAAAAACCGCGCTACCCGCACAGGCTTTTGTGGAATCGTTCGATGGCAGCATTGATGATTGTCACGTGGTGTCGGATTGCGCCGGCTATGCGTGGTATGGGCATCTTGACCAGGGATTCGAACAGAAAATTCGTCTGGATTTCGGACCCATCCACTGCCTGCGCTACGACCCGCGTCATCATCGCCACTGGATGACCACCGATAATCATGGAGGCTTGAGCGTGGTTGGCTTGCGCGGTGACGGCATCCACCGGATTACTTTTACCACGGATGATGTTGAATGGTTTGCGTTCAATGAAGACGCCAGCCGTGCGTACGTGGCCTGCTTCGACCACTACCTTCATGTGCTCGATAACGAGCAGAAAGTTCCGAAACACATCCGCAAAATCGGGCCGTTTAAGTTCCAGCTTAAACAGGTGCTTTATGTAAGTCCCGAGAGAATTTATGTGCTGCTTGAATCCGGAGAAATCTATCAGCTGAATGAAGCTGGAGAAATAGGTCGGCAGGCCGCATCGGGAACCGATTGCATCTGGGATATTGCGCAGGATCCTCATACCCATAACCGCGTCTATTGCCCCATGGAGAATGGTGGGTACTGTCATGTGGAATACGATGCACTGGAAAATGGCACTTTCAAGCTTCAAGTCATTGACCAGAAGCCCTCCTACGGATTTGGCCGCATGCGCCGGTTAAAACCGCTGCAAACCTCTGGGTTCATTGCCGGCTTCACCGACGGCACCGTTGCCCGAATCGATGCCACCGGAAAACTCGTGTGGCTGCAGAATAATCAGTCGATCGTCCGGGATATCGACATTTCATCCGATCAGACCCGCTGCCTGGCAGTCAGTGAGAACGGACGCGCTGTTGAGTACAACGTTCAGAACGGTGAGATTATCTGGCAGCAGAATTTCGACAAACCGCTGTGGGCATGCTGCTACCGAGGCGATGATATGTTGCTCTCCGAGCGTTGCCGGTCAGAACGCGATGAGAACACCGAAACGACGATCCCGATCGCGCATATGTATCTGGTCAATGGTGAAACCAAAGAATTTGATCTGTCCATTGAGCTCCACGGCAACGTCAAGCGCATCAAATGCCTGGCTAATGGCCACATTCTTTTCAATGGCAATGGGGATGTCTCGGCCATCGAATACGATATTGATTCAAAGAAAGCCCTGAAAATCTGGTCTGCCTGGCAGTTGAATACCTGTGAGGATATGCAGATTTTTGAAGACCATGTTTACACCATTACTTATGGCTACCAGGTCAACAGTTATCGGTATTCCGGAGAAATCATCGATAGCCAGTTTTCTCTGGATAACTATCCAAAGGCCCTGTACAGCGCCAAAACCAGTGACGGCATCCCGGTTCTTCTGGTGGGTGGTCGCGGGCCATACCTGTCGATGTACCGGATCAACGCCGGCAAACCGGAAATCGTGCAGACCCTTTACGTTCATCCGGATAAAACCACATCACTGACATTAAGGAGCGACAATGAACACGGCAATTATTTCGGGATCACACCGGCGCCAGTCAAACAGCAACAAAGTTGCTGAATATATAGCGCACCGCTTTCAGATTCTGTTTCCCGGCTCCGAAGCGGATCTCATCAAGCTGTCGGATGAGCAGTTGCCCTTGTGGAACGAAGACATGTATCAGCCACAAAGCAGTCTGGCCCGTCAATGGATGCTGATTGCACAACGTCTTCGTGGTGCGGAGGCAATTGTAGTCGTCACGCCGGAATGGGGAGGTATGGTACCACCAGCGCTAAAGAACTTTTTCCTGTGCTGCAGCGCCGGTGACGTCAGCAACAAGCCCGCCCTGATCGTGTCGGTGTCGTCCGGACAGGGCGGCAGTTATCCGGTTGCCGAGCTGCGCTCAAGCGCCTACAAAAACAACCAGATCTGCTTTATTCCGGAGCATATTGTCATGCGCCACGCGGACCAGTTGTTGAACCAGTCGGGCTTGCCGGAATCGGACTACGACCGGTATATCCGGGACCGTCTGGATCACGGCCTGCGCATTCTCGAACGTTACGGCGAAGCACTAAAACTCGTACGACAAAGCGGCGTGGCAGACCTTGTCCAGTATCCCTACGGCATGTAAGCGCAACAACCGAAACCGAACAGGAGCATTGGCATGGACCAACAACGGACGCTGTTTCGCAAACAGGTTATCGAGAACCAGCGCGATTCCGTGTGGGGTGATGTTGTCATCAAAACACCTCTGTCGGCGACAGTCTTCACGGCGGCTGCCGCCCTGGTCTGTATAACCGCGTTCGCATTTCTGTTCACCAGCGACTACGCACGCAAGCAGCGGGTGCAAGGTTATATAACTTCCAATCTGGGTGTAATCCGCGTGTACCCGCCGCAGACCGGTTACTTCGCTGAACTATTCGTGAAGGAACAGGAAACTGTGAAGGCGGGGCAGATTCTGGCGGTTGTGACGACGCCCCAAATGAGCGCGGCGGGCGACGATATATTGCCCGGGCAAATCGCAGAAATCACACAACAGATTGTTACCATCACCGAGCAGATTGCGACCACGAAGAGCCTGGCAGAGCTGGAGCGTAAGCAGTTGCGCTCAGCTGAAGCGAGGCTTGTCGCCGAACGCAGTTTGATGGAAACCCAGGCCACCATCCTCGCCGATCGGATGCAGCTGTCGACAAACCGGCAGCGAAGAGCAACTACATTGCGGGATAAAAAACTGCTCTCCGAATCAGAATATGAGAATTTTCTGGAAGAACATCTCAGGGAACGGGAACTGCACCAGCAATTTCTGATTGAACTGGTCAAAAAAGATGAGGCATTAAGCAACGCTCGTCATCAGATCGCCCAGATCGAAAAAGTCACTTCGGAGAAGGTGCTTTCTTTCGAAGTTCAGTTATCGAATCTGCGTTCGCAACGGCTGGAGCTCAGCGGTTCCCACTCTGTCCAGATAGTCGCACCCGTGTCCGGCACCGTGACCGGCATTCAGGCGCAACCGGGAGAGTCCGTACGCATAGGCAAGCCGATCGCCAGCATTCTTCCCGAGGGGCAGGAATTTGTTGCGCACCTGTATGTACCCAGCCATGCAATCGGTCAGATCGAATTGAAGCAGCCGGTACGGCTGAAGTTTAGTGCCTTCCCCTATCAGAAATACGGCATCTATCACGGTCATATTGCCGAGGTGACAAGGACGGTTTTCAGAGAGAGTGAAGCGGATGCGCTGGTCGCGATCGGTGAACCCAGTTATCGGGTAACCGTGTTGCTGGAAAAGCAATATGTCGAAGCTTACAACAAAACATTTGGTCTTCAGGCGGGTCTCACGCTGGACGCGGATATAGTCTACGATCAACGTTCGCTGATCAGCTGGATCCTGGATCCGATCTACCGGTTAAAAGGATAATCACAATGACCGAGCTGCTTAATGCCATCTCTATCGGCGAAAGAAAATCCCTGCCGGTTATCCTGCAGACTGAAGTGGCCGAATGCGGGCTGGCAGTGCTGGCAATGGTTGCATCCTGGTATGGGCATGAAATTGATCTCGGCGAACTGCGTCGACGCTTTTCAGTTTCCATAAAAGGCTCAACCTTCGCCGACCTGATCCGGATTGCCGAGAAGCTTGATCTTCAGGCCCAGCCGGTCAAAGTTGACATGGAGCACATCACACAACTTGCGACACCGTGCATTCTTCACTGGGACATGAAGCATTTTGTGGTGTTAAAGAAAATCAGGAACCAGCGCGCCGTGATCATTGATCCGGCCGTGGGCGAACGCATTCTTTCCCTGACGGAATTCAGCAAGCATTACACCGGCGTCGCGCTGGAGGTTTCTCCCGGTTACAAATTTTCCAGGCGCAAGATCAAACCAGCGATCAGGCTGAGCGATCTGTGGAGCAACATTCGTGGGATAGGCGGCAGTCTCGGCCAGATACTGGCGCTGTCACTGATCATGCAGATTCTGGCTATCTGCGCTCCATTTTTCATGCAGCTTGTCATTGATGAAGTTATTGTCAGTTTCGACAAGCCTTTACTAGTCACGCTGACCATCGGATTTTTACTGGTGCTGATCGTGAACGTGGCAGTGACCGCCATGCGTTCCCTCGCCATCCTGTTCCTGTCGAGTCATCTAAGCATGCAACTGGCCAGCAACCTGTTTCAGCACTTGTTGCGGTTGCCGCTTGATTATTTCGAGAAGCGCCATATCGGCGATGTGGTCTCCCGCTTCGGTTCCAACCGTGCAATCAAGGACTTTATCGCTCAGGGCGCCGTAAGCGCGATTGTCGATGCCATGATGGCGCTGGCAACCCTGACCATGATGTTTATCTACTCGCCGAAACTGACGGTGGTGGTACTGCTGGCGCTGATGATTTACATGAGCGGCCGTTGGCTGCTTTACCGCCCCTTCCGGCAGCGCACGGAAGAATCCGTGATCGTGGCTGCGAAAAGCGAAACCAATTTTATGGAGACCGTCAGAGGCATCCAGAGCATCAAGATTT
>CAZXLJ010000099.1:0-11673 GCA_964641175.1 uncultured Cellvibrionaceae bacterium | reverse complement strand
CGAATCATGCCACGGGTATCCCGGCCGTAGCTGCCGGCTTCCGAGCGAAAGCACGGGGTGTGAGCAGCAAGTTTTATCGGCAGCGCCGCGGCGTCGACAATTTCGTCCCGGAGAAAATTGGTCAGAGGAACTTCTGCCGTTGGGATCAGATAGAGTTCGCGCTCATCAGTCAGTTTAAACAGGTCTTCTTCAAATTTAGGCAGCTGGCCAGTGCCGAACAGGGAATCCCGGTTCACCAGATACGGTACATAAACTTCCTGGTAGCCATGCTGCGTGGTGTGCAGATCGAGCATGAACTGTGTCAGCGCACGATGCAGCCGCGCCACCTGATTTCTCATCACCGCGAAACGCGAACCCGTAAGTTTTACCGCCAGTTCCAGATCCAGTTCACCCAATGCAGCACCAAGATCAACATGATCCCTGACATCGAAATCAAACTGCCGGGGCGATCCCCAGACGCTTACCTGTACGTTGTCTTCTTCGCTTTTACCCGGAGGAACTTCCGCTGCGGGCAGATTGGGAATACCGCTGATCGCCTCTTCCCAGCGTTGATTGACCTCTGCCAGTTCCGCTTCACTTTGAGCCAGCTTTGCTTTCAGGTTACCGACTTCCTGCAGCAATGGTTGAATATCCCCTCCCTGAGATTTTACTGCGCCGATTTTTTTCGCCCGAGAATTGCTCTCCTGCTGCAACGCTTCACAGTGCAGCTGGATTTTTTTGCGTTGTTCTTCAATAACGGCTATGGCCTTTATATCGAGGATAAAGCCGCGACGAGCCAGCTCGGATGCCACCTCGTCCAGCTGATTTCTGATGAGTTTTGGATCAAGCATAGGATTAGAATTCTTGGTTAATAAATTGATTTATAAGCTATTCATCTTGATGTTCAGGCCGCAAGCCGATTCGCCGCCCAGGCGCCTGCGGCGACTGCCGTCAAGCACCCCAGCAAAGTGGATAGCGCGTAGAACCCCGCCAGTGTCGGGCGCCCGCCTTGCGATAACGTCAGGGCTTCCAGTGCAAACGTCGAATAGGTCGTCAAGGCTCCCAGCAGCCCGGTCAGAAGAAACGGTTGCCAGGATACCGGGAGCACGTGTCTGTTCGTGATCAGGACATATAGAAAACCCATCAACAGACAGCCGCCGACATTTACGCTGAAGGTTGCCCACGGGAACTGGCCTGATCCCGGAGTCAGTCGCAGAGCCACATAGGCCCGCAGCACGGCACCCAAAGCACCGCCCATCGCGATGGCAAGCCACTTCACCGGGAATCACCCTCCGCCTGGTCCCTGGAACCCCCCTGTGAGGTCTGCGCCTGTGCTTCACGGGTGCTGGCCCGTAGATGTTGCAGTTTTTGGCGGATCTGGATTTCGAGCCCACGCTCGACCGGTTCGTAATAAATCCTGGGTTCGATTTCATCGGGGAAATACTTTTCCCCGACCGCAAAAGCATCGGTTTCCTGATGCGCGTACCGGTAACCCTTGCCGTACTCAAGCTGCTTCATTAAAGCAGTTGGGGCGTTACGCAAATGGAACGGAACGGGATACCCCGGCAGCATCTGCACATCCGCCTGAGCTTTTTTGAGGGCATTATACACAGCATTACTTTTTGCGGCCGCTGCGAGATATACCACGGCCTGTGCGATCGCCAGATGCCCTTCTGGGCTGCCGAGCCGCTCCTGGACATCCCATGCATCCAGCGCCAAAGCCAACCCGCGGGGGTCGGCATTGCCGATATCTTCGGTCGCCATCCGCACCACACGCCGGGCTATGTATAACGGATCGCAACCGCCATCCAGCATGCGGGCCAGCCAGTACAACGATGCGTCCGGGTCGGACCCTCGCACGGCCTTGTGGAGCGCGGATATTTGCTCATAAAAGAGATCGCCACCCTTGTCGAACCGGCGAATATCCCCTACCAGCACATCCTCCAGATGCGCCAGATCAAGCGTCGCGCCGTCCTCAACAAAATCACTGGCGAGCTCCAGCAAATTCAGGACACGGCGGGCATCTCCGTCGGCCGAGCGTACCAGCGCATTCAGGGCGCTTTCGGCAATCTGCAGTTGTCGCTGTCCAAGACCGCGATTGGTGTCCGACAATGCCCTTTGCACCACCGCCGCGAGTGCCGGCCCGTCAAGCGCTTTGAGAACGTACACCCGGCAGCGGCTAAGTAACGCATTATTGACTTCAAACGACGGATTTTCGGTCGTGGCGCCCACAAAAATGACTGTCCCGTCTTCTACATAGGGCAAAAATGCATCCTGTTGGGACTTGTTGAATCGATGCACCTCGTCGATAAACAACACCGTACGCCGACCGCTGCGACGCTGTTCAAGTTGTGCTTCCTGTACGGCGGCGCGGATGTCCTTGACGCCCGCAAGTACTGCCGAAAGAGTCTTGAAATGAGCGTCTATGTACTGAGAGAGGGTCCGCGCCAGCGTAGTTTTGCCGACCCCCGGCGGCCCCCAGAAAACGATGGAATGCAACTGCCCCCGAGCCAATGCCGCGCGCAGAGGTTTGCCCGGGGCGAGCAGATGGTCCTGACCAACGATTTCATCCAGATTTTCAGGCCGCATCCGCGCTGCCAGCGGAACCGCTAACATGTTCGGCTGGTCCGCAAACAGGTCATCACTCATCAATGATGATATCCGTTCCTTCCGGCGGCGAAAAATCAAACTTTGCGGTATTTACCGGAGTGTTGACTTCCCGGCGGATAAACACAACTTCCGTTACCTGGTTGAGCTTGTCGGAAAAACTGAAAGAAGTTGGTGCCATCTTGTCGAAACGCAATTCAATTTCCCGGTACTGGGCATTCGCCTCTACTGGACGCAGAGTAAAAACCTGCGCCTCATTGCGTTTTGCATGTTCGATACTGAAAGATTTCTCCAGACCGGATACATCCCCACTGAGTAATTTCGAAGGATTGAATTGACCCTGGGCCTGCTGGGGGCGAATCGTCACCTGTTCCAGATCGGGATCATAAATCCACAGTTTTTCCGGGTTGCCCACAATCGTCTGGGGATACGGCTCGCCGGTTTCCCAGTAAAAATAGCCCGGTCTCTTGATGGAGAATTCGCCCGCGCTGGCCTGCAGGGTCTTGCCATTCTTGTCTTTAATGGTCTGGCTGAAACCGCCTTGCAGGGTTTCGATAGACTGCAATGCAGCTTTTAATTCACTGGCACTGTTTGCCTGAGCCAGTGATGAAACAAACAACAACAGGCTGAAGATTTTTCTCAAACCATATCTCCCCTTACGAGCAAAAAAATCATTAACGAGGCGGCGGCGCCAAGACCTCGCGGTTTCCATTGGTACTCATTGAACTGACTACGCCAGAGTCTTCCATCTGTTCGATCAGGCGTGCCGCACGGTTGTATCCGATTCTCAGCTTTCGCTGAACCGATGAAATGCTTGCCTTGCGGGTTTCCGTCACAAAGGCAACGGCTTCGTCATACAGCGGGTCGGATTCGCCATCGGCGTCGCTGGCACCTCCGTCGCTCGAATAGCCGGGGACGGGAATGGATTCGGTGGACTCACTGAATATTTCGTCAAGATAGTCCGGCTCGCCGCGCTGCTTCCAGTCGGCCACCACTTTGTGCACTTCATGGTCATCCACAAACGCTCCATGAACCCGGACCGGCAAACTGGTCCCCGGTGGTAAATAAAGCATGTCACCATGCCCGAGCAATTGTTCGGCGCCCCCCTGATCAAGAATGGTACGGGAATCGATTTTGGAAGAGACCTGAAAAGCCATCCGGGTGGGTACGTTAGCCTTGATCAGCCCCGTAATCACGTCCACCGAGGGTCGCTGGGTCGCCAGGATCAGATGGATCCCTGCGGCCCGTGCCTTTTGGGCAATACGGGCGATCAACTGTTCCACCTTCTTGCCGACGATCATCATCATGTCGGCAAATTCATCGATTACCACCACGATAAAAGGCAGGGTATCGAGTTCCGGCGGAACCTGGTCCTCACCGATTCCGGCATCGTCAGGTCTCCAGATCGGATCTCGAACCGGTGTGCCGGCCTTGCGAGCGTCTTCCACTTTCTTGTTGTACCCGGCGAGGTTGCGCACACCCAGCGCAGCCATCAATTTATAGCGGCGCTCCATTTCGCCTACACACCACCGCAGACCGGTCGCCGCGTCTTTCATATCCGTGATCACCGGCGCGAGAAGATGCGGGATCCCTTCATAGACGGACAATTCCAGCATTTTCGGATCCACCAGCAAGAGCCTGACCTGCTTGGGTGTCGCTTTATAGAGCAGGCTCAGCAGCATCACATTGATACCGACGGATTTTCCCGAGCCGGTTGTACCTGCAACCAGCAAGTGGGGCATTTTCCCAAGATCAGCAACCAATGGCTGGCCTGAAATGTCGTGGCCCAGGGCGAGCGTCAATGCCGATCGCGATTTATCGTAGACAGAAGACGAAATCACCTCCGACAGCCGGACTATCTCCCGCTCCTGATTGGGAATTTCAATGCCAACGACCGATTTGCCTTCGATAACCTCCACCACGCGCACGCTGATGACTGCCAGCGACCGCGCCAGATCTTTTGCCAGGTTGGTAATGCGGCTGACCTTCACACCCGCCGCGGGCTGGATTTCGAAGCGTGTCACGACAGGCCCGGGCAGCACCTCTACCACCGTCGCTTCAATACCAAAATCTTTGAGTTTCAGCTCCAGACTGCGGGACATGCCTTCAAGGGATTCAGCCGAGTACCCCCTTTTATGGTCCTTGTCGGCAGGATCCAGCAGCCCAACCGAAGGCAGCTCGCCCGAAACGACGGGATCAAACAGCGATTGCTGCTTCTCTTTCTGCGCCCGCACACTGGGCTTCATCGGCTTGGGCAACACCGAGATCGAAGGGGGAATTTTTTTTGGTTCTTCTTTCACCTGGATTGCCTGCTTTTCCTTGTGTCGGGCCACAACTTTGGTGACCTGTTTCTGCTCGCCGCGAATGCGTCGCCAGACGAAGGTTTTATGCTGGATATAGGTTCCCGCTGCAATCACGGTCTTACCCAGTCCGTCCATCAACGCTATCCAGGATATATCCAGAAATATCGTCAGTCCGAACAGCAAAATGGACACCAGCAGCAGGCTTCCGCCGATTACTCCGAACACCGAGTCTGCGGTTTCAGCGGTTACTATGCCAACCACCCCACCGGGAGAGAAAGGCAGTTCGCCAGCATCGTGCCCAAGGTATTGAACCACCAGACCGGTTGCGGCGATCATCGTCAGGGCAAAACCGATGACACGCACCAGGTATACCAGCGGATCAAACACACCCGCCGTGCGTTCCTTGAGGATGTCGAAAGCCTTGTAGGCCAGCATCGCGGGAAACGCGTACGCCATTTTGCCAAACAGCGAAAAAAACATGTTGGCCAGCCAGGCGCCGGCAGGTCCGGCGGCATTGCGGATTTCGCCCGCGCCGGTATTGGACCATCCAGGGTCACCGGGATGAAAGGTTATTAAAGAGAGCGTTATGAAAGCACTGGTCGCAATCACCGCAATCAGTAAGCCTTCCAGAACGATTCGTTCCATAGGCTTTCCTGCCGCGGCAGCTTTGGCCTCTGCTGCGGCTTGCTTGCTATTTTTCAATGTTACAGTCCCATGGTTGAGAAGGTCGGTTAGCCCCCCTTCTTCTGTATGTATGTGCGCGCTCCAGAACAAATCCGCGCAGAACCATTGTAGCGCCTACCCCCCAGAGATGAACAATGCGTAATTGCCTTAAGTAGATACGACTGACTCGGACATGACCGTGCCGGCCCTCCGCGTTATACTTCCCCGGTCCCGATCCTACCGATGCGCGCGAGTGTTTCCCGCCATCGAATACTCTGTCATCGGGCACCTGAACATACGCAGAATGCGCCCCTGCAGGTGAAACACGCGCTATTGAAATCCTTCTTCTGGACGCCATTAAACTACACCGGATTAGATCAGAAATTACAAATCGATAGGATTTATTTATGCCACAAGCACAGCATCACCGACTCGTCATCCTCGGATCGGGCCCCGCCGGTTACACTGCCGCCGTTTACGCCGCACGCGCGAACCTGAACCCCGTCGTTATCACCGGAATGCAGCAGGGTGGACAGTTGACCACCACCACTGAAGTGGAAAACTGGCCGGGTGGCCCCGCCGATCTGCAGGGGCCGGACCTGATGATTCAGATGCAGCAACACGCGGAGCGCTTCGCAACCCAAATCATTTTTGATCACATCGATGAAGTCGACCTGAGCCGCCAGCCTTTTATCCTCAAGGGCTCCAATGTATACACCTGCGATGCCCTCATCGTGGCGACCGGCGCTTCCGCCCAATACCTCGGCCTGCCGTCCGAGCAGGCTTTCCAGGGAAAAGGGGTAAGTGCATGTGCCACCTGTGACGGATTCTTCTATCGAGATCAGAAGGTTGCCGTTGTCGGCGGCGGAAATACTGCAGTGGAAGAAGCTCTCTACCTGTCCAATATCTGTGCAGAGGTCAACCTGATTCACCGGCGGGATAGCCTGAAGTCTGAAAAGATACTTCAGGATCGGCTCTTTGCCAAAGCCAGGGACGGCAACGTTCGCCTGCTCTGGAACCGCAAGCTCGAGGAAGTTCTGGGGGATGAGAAAGGCGTTAACGGGCTGCGCCTGGCCAGCACCCTGGATGGCACCCCCGAGCTGCTTGACGTTGCCGGTGTATTCATCGCCATCGGCCACAAACCCAACACCGATATCTTCACCGGCCAACTGGAGATGCACAACGGCTACATTCTGGTGAAAAGTGGATTGCACGGGAACGCCACCGCCACCAGTGTGCCGGGGGTATTCGCCGCCGGCGACGTCTGCGATCACATCTACCGTCAGGCCATTACCTCCGCAGGTTCAGGTTGTATGGCCGCACTGGACGCCGAGCGTTACCTGGATAACCTGAAACGCTGATAACGTGATTCAGCTGACGTGGCTTGGAGATGATCCCACCAGGTTCCCTTCCACCAGCATGGCTCTGCGGGAACCCGACGGACTGCTGGCGGCGGGGGGCGACCTTTCGGTGAAGCGGCTCTTATGCGCCTACCGTCGCGGTATTTTTCCTTGGTATGAAGAGGACCAACCGATCCTCTGGTGGAGTCCCGACCCGCGCCTCGTTCTTATACCTGGCAGCGAACACTGCTCCAGCAGCATGCGAAAATTCATGCGGCGCATGCCCTGGACCATCACGTTCGACCGTCGCTTCGACGATGTGATCCGGTCATGCGCCAGTGCGCGACCCCGCGCAGCGGGCACCTGGATTACCATTGCCATGCAGCAGGCGTACGGCGGGCTCCATCGAGCCGGCTTTGCCCACTCCATCGAGGTTAATGATGATGAGGGCTGCCTGATTGGTGGGCTTTACGGCGTATCCATTGGTCGCGTCTTTTTCGGGGAGTCCATGTTCAGCCGCCGGAGCAACGCATCCAAAGTGGCTTTTATCGCACTGTCGCGCTGGTTACGGCAGCAAGGATTCGCGCTCCTGGACTGCCAGGTAAGCAATCCACATTTATTAACCCTGGGCGCAAAAGAAATTCCTCGCGAAGATTTTGACGCGCTTTTACGCTTGCATACTGATCCGGCCTTGTTAGACTCAGGACAGGCAATCTGGCAATCAGCAAGCGGCAAAGCGATCACCTGCGATGGACATCTCGTCCCTTAAACTTTACGCCACCCACGAACATCCGTGCAGTTACCTGCCCGGAAGAATGGCGACCACGGTTTTTATCGATCCGGATGCGCCGGTTGACCGGCGAATCTACAGTGACTTGTCAGACTTGGGTTTCCGGCGTAGTGGTGGTCACCTCTACCGCCCTCACTGCCAGAGCTGCCAGGCCTGCATCCCATTGCGCCTGCCAGTCGAACAATTCAAAGCGACCCGTTCTCAGAAACGGTGCGTCCGCCGCAACGCTGACCTTCAGATCGGGCTTGTCGACTCTATCAATACCGATGAGCATTATGATCTCTATGCACTCTATCTGGAACACCGGCATGCTGACGGGGACATGTATCCGGCCACACGCACTCAGTATCGGGAATTCCTGAGTTCTGAATGGAATGCTACCCGGTATATTGAGTTCCGGCTCGATCAGCGGCTGGTGGCCCTGGCGGTATCTGACTTTCTGGATCGCGGAGTGTCCGCGATCTATACATTCTATGACCCTTTATTCGCAGACCGGGGGCTGGGCACATTCGCGGTTCTTACCCAAATCGAAATAGCCAGACAAAATAAACTCGATTACGTTTATCTCGGATACTGGATAAAAGACTGCCTCAAAATGAAATACAAAAGCCAGTTTCGCCCTGCACAGGTCTATATCAACAACCGCTGGCTCACTTTTAACTGAAACTCTTCACCTTCGGTCCGCCGCACTCCTCATCAAACTGATTAATTTGCCTGTATCCGTAAAAATCACGATTCTCGCTTGGAAGATCCGTGCGATTCAGGCAAAATTGCCGCCTTTCAAAATACTGGCCGGGGCGATGCCCATGGCCGATTGGTTACTCGAGGAAAAAGCCGAATGGCGAAAGAAGACAATTTCGAGATGGAAGGTGAGGTCATAGACACTCTACCCAACACGACTTTCCGGGTAAAACTGGAGAATGGACACGTCGTAACAGCCCACATTTCCGGGAAAATGCGAAAGAATTATATAAGAATTCTCACTGGCGATAAGGTCAAGGTGGAACTTACCCCTTACGATCTGAGCAAGGGTCGAATCACCTACAGAGCCAGATAAACCCAATTTGCGCACTGCGTCCTGAGTTCGCATTCATATCGATTGGCTCGTTGCGCTGGGTTACCGCCGGCCGCATCGTCCCGAACTGTGTTCCCTGCAGAAATGACCGTCAGACGCAGCGTTCCCCGAAGTACATTCCACCCTCCCTCTAAAGCCACCTTAGCGACCGCAACATAAAGCGGATCGCCAGATCGCCAAGAGGGGCTTCGTCAGCCTGCCTCGATTCAGGCGGCCTCGGCTTTCAAGGTTAACTCGTCATTCTCAACCGCCACGACCACGACGCCGCCATTGTCACTCAATGATCCGAACAGAATCATCTCGGCCAACGGTTTTTTGATGCGTTCCTGAATAATCCGGGCCATGGGCCTTGCACCCATTTTTTCATCATAGCCATTGGTTGCAAGCCAGTCGCGAGCCTCCTCACTGATTTCCATGGTGACTTTTTTGTCATCCAGCTGTGTCTGCAACTCCATCAGGAATTTGTCGACCACCGTCCGGATGACCTTCATATCCAGAGCGCCGAACTGGATGATGGTATCCAGACGGTTGCGGAACTCTGGCGAAAAAGTTTTCTTGATCACTTCCATAGCGTCGGTCGAATGATCCTGCTTTGTAAAGCCAATCGACGCTCGACTGGACGACTCCGCGCCTGCGTTTGTCGTCATGATTAACACGGCACTGCGGAAATCGGCAGTACGACCGTTGTTATCGGTAAGCTTGCCGTGATCCATCACCTGCAACAACAAGTTGAAGACATCTGGATGGGCTTTTTCAATTTCATCCAGCAGTATCACGCTGTGGGGCTGCCGGGTTACTGCTTCCGTCAGAAGGCCGCCCTGGTCAAAACCGACATAACCAGGAGGCGCACCGATAAGACGGGAGACCGTGTGGCGCTCCATATACTCCGACATGTCGAAGCGAATCAGTTCTACGCCCATAGCTTTGGCTAACTGGCGGCACAATTCCGTTTTGCCCACGCCAGTCGGACCTGCAAACAGGAACGAACCAATCGGCTTCTCGTGATTCGACAGACCCGCACGTGACAATTTTATGGCGGAGCTGATCGCATTTATGGCCTCTTCCTGCCCGAAAACCGTCATTCTCAGAGTTTCGTCAAGTCGAGCCAGAAGTTCCTTATCAGAGGAAGAAACTGTTTTTGCGGGTATCCGCGCAATTTTGGCAACGACAGCTTCAACATCCCGTACACCAATCAGTTTCTTTCGCTTGGCAGCCGGTTGAAGTCGCTGATAGGCACCAGCCTCATCGATTACATCAATGGCTTTGTCGGGCATGAAGCGGTCGGAGATGTATTTCTCGGACAGCTCCGCTGCGGCGCGCAAGGCAGAATCAGTGTATTTAAGCTTGTGGTGGTCTTCAAACCGGGATTTTAACCCTTTCAGTATCTTGTAAGTATCTTCGACACTCGGCTCATTAACATCGATCTTCTGAAAGCGCCGTGACAAGGCGCGATCCTTATCAAAGATGCCACGAAATTCCTGGAACGTCGTCGAACCTATACAACGCAAATCGCCGGTGGTCAGCAGAGGCTTCAGGAGATTCGATGCATCCATCACGCCACCTGAGGCGGCACCCGCACCGATAATCGTATGAATTTCATCGATAAAGAGGATGGCACTGCGACGTTTCTTGAGCTCAGCCAACAGCCCTTTGAAACGTTTCTCGAAGTCACCCCGGTATTTGGTGCCCGCCAGCAGCGAACCCAGATCCAGTGAGTAAACCACGCTTTCAGCCAAAACCTCTGGCACTTCCTTGTCTATGATTTTCTTGGCGAGACCTTCAGCGATTGCGGTCTTGCCCACGCCGCTTTCGCCCACCAGCAAAGGATTGTTCTTGCGACGACGGGCCAGTACCTGAATGACACGTTCTACCTCATACTCACGTCCCACGAGCGGATCAATCCTGCCTTGCAGCGCCATCTCATTGAGATTGGTCGCGAACGAGTCCAGAGGATTCGCTGCGGCGCCATCACCTGCGGATGAAACCGACTCTTCATCGGAACTGTCGTGGGAGGGTTCGGAACCGTGCCCGGAATCACCGGAAACTTTGGTGATTCCGTGGGTAATGAAGTTCACGACATCGATTCGAGCGATACTTTGCTGCTTCAGATAATAGACCGCCTGGCTTTCCTGCTCGCTGAAAATGGCCACCAGCACATTGGCACCCGTCACTTCCGACTTACCGGAGGACTGCACATGAAAGACCGCTCTCTGGAGGACTCGCTGGAACCCGAGGGTGGGCTGGGTCTCGCGTTCGTTATCCGACTCGGGGATCAACGGTGTTGTTGAGTCAACGAATTCAACCAGTTCCTGACGCAGCACGTTCAGATTCGCCCCGCAGGCACGCAAAACATTGGCCGCTGATTCGTTGTCGATCAGAGCCAGTAAAAGGTGCTCGACGGTCATGAACTCATGACGTTTGGAGCGTGCACCTTTGAACGCAAGGTTTAAAGTGATTTCTAACTCTTTGCTCAACATGGCCTTTCGTACCTGACTCTCTCAGCTATGGGTCATCACCCTCGGCGGTCTCTATTTCGCACAAAAGAGGATGTTCGTTATCACGCGCATACTGATTGACTTGCGCGGCCTTGGTTTCTGCGACATCACGGGAGTAAATTCCGCAAGTGGCTTTGCCCTGGGTGTGCACTATAAGCATCACTCGAGTTGCTTTTTCACGATCCATGCCAAAAAACAGTTCGAGTGTTTCGACTACAAACTCCATCGGAGTGTAGTCATCGTTCATCATCACCACCTTATACAAAGGTGGTCGCTTAAGCTTGGGTTTTTCTGTCTGAACGGCTGTATTGCCATCCCCAGCTTCGTCATCCGCACGGCGGTCGACGCTGCGTACGCTTGCCAATCCTGGCCTTTCTCTGATTAATGTTAGCTGAAGATTTTTAAGATTACCCATGGCATT
>CAZXLJ010000098.1:0-11732 GCA_964641175.1 uncultured Cellvibrionaceae bacterium | reverse complement strand
GCATTTTCGGACTAAATCGATGTTATTTTTATCAATTCTTCTGTCCCGCCTGGCCTGCCCGACGGGATTTGATAGCGCGCACTGCGCCGCGTCTTATCATTCACCTGACCGGCAAGCTGGCCACAGGCTGCGGCAATATCATCGCCACGCGTCGTCCGCACCGTCGCGGTAAAGCCTGCATCCATGAGAATTTTCTGAAATCGCCGCAGGGCATTGTTGCTGACCCGCTTGTAGTTGACCAGTGCAAACGGATTGAATGGAATCAGGTTGATCTTTACCGGAATATCTTTAAGCAGCTCCGCCAATTCGTAAGCGTGTTCTTCGCGATCGTTAACCTGATCAATCAACGTATATTCGATCGTAATCTTGCGATGGGTATCCGGCATGCTTTCGATGTAACGCTGCGCAGAATCGAGCAGCATCGCGATGGGATATTTCCGGTTCAGCGGAACGAGCTCATTACGCAGCGCATCATTGGGTGCATGGAGTGAAATCGCCAGCGACACGTCCGTGTATTGGGCCAGGCGGTCCAGTGCCGGCACGACCCCGGAAGTACTCAAGGTAACCCGCCGCTTTGACAGCCCGTAGCAGTTGTCATGGAGCATGAGATGCAGGGCATCGACCACATTGTCGAAATTTAGCAACGGTTCTCCCATACCCATAAGAACCACGTTGGTTACCCGGCGGACACCGCCCTCCTCGAGCTGTCCGAATGACTTGGCGGCCAGCCAGACCTGACCAACGATTTCTGCCGTGGTGAGGTCCCGGTTAAATCCCTGCTTGCCAGTCGCGCAAAAACTGCAGTCCAGAGAACATCCCACCTGGGAGGAAACACACAGGGTGCCCCGCTCCCCGTCGGGGATAAATACCGTCTCGATGGCGTTGTTGCCACTGACCCGGATCAGAAACTTTCGGGTGCCATCCTCCGAGTCCCACTGCTGGACCACTTCCGGAGGACGCACCTCGGCGACTTCCGCCAGCTTTTGCCGGAGCGCTCTGCTGATATTGGTCATCAGCTCGAAGTCGGTCACTCCGAGCTGATGGATCCATTTCAGGACCTGTATGGCACGAAAGCGCTTTTCGCCCAGCGACTCGAAAAACTGCTCAAGTCTCGGCTGAGTCAATCCCAGCAGATTAACTTTCTGCCCGGGGACACCGGTCGGAACTGCTCCAAGCGCGTCAATGGATGTCATAGTTTCCTGATTCATTTCAATAAATGGAAGTGCGCTACCGCACCCGGCAATCCGCTGTCAGGACCGGCCACACACTTCACTTGCCGCAAAGAAATAGGCAATTTCCCGTGCGGCAGATGCCGTGGAATCCGAACCATGAACCGCATTCGCGTCGATGCTTTTGGCAAAATCGGCGCGAATGGTGCCAGGTGCGGCGTCTGCCGGATTGGTTGACCCCATCAGCTCCCGGTTTCGGGCCACGGCGTTGTCACCTTCCAGAACCTGGACCACAACAGGTCCGGATGTCATAAACTCGACGAGGGCCGGAAAAAACGGACGTCCCTTGTGCTCAGCGTAAAAACCTTCCGCCTGCTCAGCGGAGAGTCGCAGCATTTTCAGGGCAACGATGCGCAGCCCGGCATCTTCAAAACGACTGAGGATCTTGCCGACAACATTTTTGCCCACGGCGTCCGGTTTTACGATTGATAATGTTCGCTCTACGGCCATCGAAATTTCCTTTCCTGCTCAATTTAAATCTCTGACCGGGTGGCCACCGTCATGGCGGATGCGCCACAGCGCGAGCCACCCCGCCCCGAAAAAACGCGCAATTATACGCTTTGCACCGCCGGTAGGTAAGTTCTAAATCAAATCAACCGGTTCCGGACAATTCCAGTATTCGCTTCACCATGGCGCGCAGGCCGTTGCCTCGTGTCGGGCTCAAATGAGTCAGAAGGCCCAACGATTCAAAATATGCCTCGACATCGAACGCCTGAATCTGCCCGGCGGTCTTGCCGTTGTATGCCGCCAGCACCACCCCCAACAATCCCTTGACGATAAAGGCGTCGCTGTCTGCCTCGAACCACCATGCATCGCCCCGACGCTCGTGATCGATCCAGACCTGGCTTTGGCAACCACGCACCAGATGCGCCTCATCTCTCTTATCCCGGCTCATCGCCGGCAGTTCCCGGCCCAGGTCGATGATGTATTTGTAACGGTCTTCCCAACTGTCGAAGAAGTTCAGGGTGTCGATGATGTCTTCAGAACTAATCGACGATCCGAAGGGGTTTTCAGCAGTCATGCGTGTCCTGTTTGTTTCACCTGCAGATGCGGTTTCGTGGGCACGGTTCATCAGTAAAACATGCCGGTTTCGAGCTGGGCTTCCTCTGACATCATGTCCCGATGCCAGGGGGGATCAAATACGAGCTTAACCTGCACATCTTGCACGTTGGGCACAAGTCGCAGACGGTGCTCGACGTCGCCCACCAGCACTGGACCCATTCCGCAACCGGGAGCAGTCAATGTCATCTCCACATAGACCGAGTTTCTTTCCTGATTGATATCCACCCGATAGATTAATCCCAGGCTTCGCAGGTTGACCGGAATTTCCGGGTCATAGACGGTCTCCAGCGCCTGCCACACCTGATCCTCATGGATCAGACTGTCGCCGCGACTTTCAAATTCAAGCTCGAATTTTTCCAGCCCCAAAGCGTCGGCATCCGTCCCGTCCACCCGCAGCATATTACCGCCGTGCACCACGGTATAGTTGCCACCGAGAGACTGCGTAATTGTGACAAATACGCCAGCGGGGATTGTCACCTGGGTGCCGACCGGCACCAGCCGCGCCGGGCAATCCCGGTGCGTCGCGACTATTCTCTGTTCAGCCATAACCACCACTCATCTGCATGTTGCCCGCCCCTGCCCTGAGCTTTACTTTGTCAGCATCAAAAACTGAAGCTTTCACCGCAACCACAGGCGTCCTTTACGTTTGGATTGTTCATGACCAGACTCCGGTTCAGGCCCTGCTGCTGAAAATCTATCTCCAGCCCCCGCAGCGGTGAAACGCTATGGGAATCTATGTAGAGCGTCACTCCGTTGGGCAACCGCTTGATCACATCGTCCGGACCGGGGGCGTTCACTTCTTCAAGGACGTATTTGAACCCGGTACAGCCACTTTCCTTAAGACTTAACCGGATAGCACTTTTGCCGACTTTTTCGATTTGCCGCTGAAAATGCTCAGCCGCCGCTGGCGTAACCTGAATACTCTCGTTGTCTTTATCGGGGTCGGGTTGAAAGCTCTGTACCGTCATAACGATCTCCTCAAAGCAAAAATGCCTTGGCTTTGGTCAACGCCTTGAACAGGCGGTCAACGTCTTCCATCGTGTTGTAAATGGAAATTGATGCCCTGACAGTGCCGGGAATCCGCAACAGGTCCATCAGGGGCTGTGCACAGTGATGACCGGTGCGCACGGCAACACCCTGCTGATCGAGCAAGGTTCCCACGTCCGCAGGGTGCGCGCCGGGCATCAGGAAACTGTAAACGCCCGCGCAATGGACCGGCGCACCGATCCTCTGCAAGCCCAGCTCTTCACCGCGCTCGATGCAGGCACGCAATAGCCCCTGTTCATGTTCGGCAAGCCCGGCGCGATCAAGTGCGGACAAGTAATTGACTGCGACTGCCATGCCAATTGCGCCCGCAATATCCGGGGTGCCCGCTTCAAATTTGTGCGGCAGTGAATTGTATGTCGTTCCGGAAAAACTGACCGTCTCAATCATCTCGCCACCACCCTGGTAGGGGGGCATGGCATTGAGCAGATGGTCGCGTCCCCAGAGCACGCCAATGCCGGTAGGTCCGAACATCTTATGACTGGAAAATGCGTAGAAATCACAGCCCAGCTGCTGTACATCGACGGGAAAATGCGCGGTGGCCTGAGCACCATCCACCAACACCAGCGCACCGACATCATGAGCCAGCTGCACTATTTCGCGAACGGGATTTACAGTGCCCAGCGCATTGGAGACATGGTTCAACGCCACCAGTTTCACCCTTTCATCCAGCGCGGCTACCAGCCTGTCCCATTCGATATCGCCCCCCGACGTCAAAGGCAGCGGTACCACTTCGGCTCCGGTCAATCCGGCCAGCATCTGCCAGGGAACGATATTGGAGTGATGCTCGAACATCGGAATCAGGATGCGGTCACCCGCTTTCAGATTCTGTCGCCCCCAGGTTGCGGCAACGAGATTTATCGATTCGGTAGTGCCGCGTGTCCAGATAACCTGCTCCGGAGTCGGACTGTTGATGAACCGGCTCACCGTGGCACGCGCCTGCTCAAAAGCCGTGGTGGCCCGATCGCTGAGCGCATGTGCAGCGCGATGCACGTTGGCGTTGTAACCGAGGTAATACTCGCTGATGGCGTCGATTACTGCGCGCGGTTTCTGGGTAGTGGCAGCATTGTCAAGATAGGTTAAGGGCGCGCCGTTAACCTCCTGCTGCAGGATTGGAAAATCGCTCCGAATTTTCTCCACATCCAGTCCGAATGCAAAATCACTCATGCGAGATGCCTCGATAAATGCGGGTCTCTGGCGAAAAAATTCGCCAGAAGAGGACGAAGATAACCTGACACCGGTGCGTGCTCTATCCTGCCGATCAGTTCGTTGATAAATCCAAAACTCAGCATGACCTGAGCCTCGTTTTGCGAAATTCCCCGGGAGAGGAAGTAATAAAGGGCATCCGGATCGAGCTGCGCAACGGTTGCGCCGTGCGCGCACTGGACATCGTCTGCATAGATTTCCAGCTCCGGCTTGGTATTGACTTCGGCCCGGCTACTGGTGAGCAGATTACGGTTGCTCAAACGCGCGACAGTTTTCTGCGCCTGCGGATGTATGTGGATGCGGCCATTAAAGACCGCCTTTGCCTCATCCGCAATAATGCCGCGAAAGTTTTCATTGGTTGTGCAATTCGGCACCTGGTGCTCAATGCACGTATGGTAGTCAACTTGTTGCCGGTCACGCGGCAGGTACACGCCATTCATCTCGCAATGAGCTCTTTCACCGCTATGATTGATGACCACATCTATGCGCTTGAGCGTGCCGCCGGTTGCCAGATGAAAACTGTCCAGATGCGCCCGCTCATTCAGTCTCGCGTGCACTCCACCCAAATGGATAGCGCTTTCATGCTCCAGGTGCAGGCGATAATGCCAAAGCCGCGCGCCGACGCCCAGACAAAGCTCGGTCACTCCATGGGTAAGATTGTTTTGCACCCAGGGATCACTGACGAACTGCTCAATGACGGTCGCCTGCGCCTGCTCTCCCAACACCACGAGCAGCCGTTGCGGCACATGAAAGGCACCGGTTGAAGTCGTCGTCATCCAGACCGTTTGAATTGGCCGGTCAATGCGCACTCCGTCTGCGACCTGTAGAAAAATCCCGTCCCGCAGAAACTGCTTGTTCAAGGCGCCGAAAATATGTTTGTTCGGGTCTATGACTGAATCCAGATTGCGCCGGATCACATCCAGTTGATCGGGTAAAGCATCGGCAAAGCGCACCAGCTCCACACCTTCCGGCAATCCTTCCAGACTGGAAAGTGCCGCGCAAAAGCGTCCGTTAACGAATGTCATCCGGTTAGCATCCAGATCCGGAATGGTCAGATACTGCGCCAGTTCTGCGACATCCGCATCGAGGGAAACCGGTGACACCGAGGAAAAAAAATCACCCTGCTCGACAGCGCGCAGACTTGTATACTTCCAGTGCTCGGTTTTACGGGTAGGCCAAAGTGCGGCGCGCCATTGCTCGGCACCGTGCCGGTTTATCTCGCGCAACCAGTCCGGATTCCCACCGGGCAGATTGGTTCCGGCCAACAATTTCAGACCGGCCATCTAGGCAACCTCACTCTGGATCCAACTGTACCCTTTCTTTTCCAGTTCAAGGGCCAATGATTTATCTCCAGACATCACAATCTTGCCACCTGCCAGAACATGGACGAAATCCGGCACAATAAAATCGAGCAGGCGCTGATAATGGGTAATCATTACAAACGAGCGCTCACTGCTGCGCAGCGCGTTGACGCCATTGGCCACGACCTGCAATGCATCGATGTCCAGCCCCGAATCAGTCTCGTCGAGAATGGCCAGTTTCGGTTCAAGCAACATCATTTGCATGATCTCGTTGCGCTTTTTCTCGCCCCCGGAAAATCCCTCGTTAACGCCGCGCTTCAGGAAGGCCTGGTCGAGATCGACGGCCGCACAAACCGCGCGCGCGCGTTTCATGAATGCAATTGCGTCCATGGGGGCTTCGTTGCGATATTCTCGAATTGCGTCCACTGACGCTTTCAGAAACTCCATATTGCTGACACCGGGTATTTCTACCGGATACTGAAATGCCAGAAATATTCCCGCACGCGCTCTCTCCTCGGTTTCCAGAGAAAGCAGGTCCTGTCCGTAAAATTCAATGCTGCCATCGGTAACTTCATAACCGTCACGCCCGGCCAGCACGTGCCCGGCAGTACTTTTCCCGGAACCGTTGGGCCCCATGATTGCGTGGACCTCGCCGGCGCCAATTTCAAGATCAAGCCCTTGCAGAATCGCTTTGCCATCCACACTGGCGTGCAGATTTTTAATGGATAACATGTTCTTTCCTCACTTCGTGAATGTCAGCCGACCGAGCCTTCCAGGCTCACCTCAAGCAATTTCCCAGCTTCAACCGCGAACTCCATCGGCAATTCCTTGAACACCTCTTTACAGAATCCGTTCACAATCATCGAAACGGCCTTTTCGGTGTCGATGCCGCGCTGCCGGCACAAGTACAACTGATCATCACTTACCTTGGACGTCGTCGCTTCGTGTTCGATTACCGCGGTCGGCTGTCGGCTTTCAATATAAGGAAAGGTGTGCGCAGCGCACTGGTCACCAATCAGCAACGAATCACATTGGGTGTAATTGCGCGCGCCTTCAGCACCGGGATTCATGCGGACCAGTCCGCGATAGGCGTTGGAACTTCTACCGGCGGAAATACCTTTTGAAATGATGGTCGAACGCGTATTTTTTCCCAAATGAATCATTTTGGTGCCGGTATCCGCCTGCTGGCGATTATTCGTGAGCGCCACGGAGTAGAATTCACCGACACTGTTATCACCTTTCAAGATACAGCTGGGATATTTCCAGGTGATCGACGAACCCGTTTCAACCTGAGTCCAGGAAACTCTGGCATTTGTATGGGCCACGGCACGCTTGGTGACAAAATTATAAATACCGCCCAAGCCATTCTCATCACCGGGGTACCAGTTCTGAACGGTTGAATATTTAATGGATGCATTGTCCAGTGCGACCAGTTCGACCACGGCGGCGTGCAGCTGGTTCTCATCGCGCATCGGCGCTGTGCAGCCTTCCAGATAACTGACCTGGCTGCCTTCATCGGCAATGATCAGGGTGCGTTCAAACTGGCCTGTTTTGGATTCATTGATGCGAAAATAGGTGGACAACTCCATGGGGCAGCGAACGCCCTTGGGTATGTATACGAAAGAGCCGTCACTGAAAACAGCACTGTTAAGCGCTGCATAATAATTGTCTTTCTGCGGGACAACGCTGCCGAGATACTGTTTAACGAGCTCTGGATAGTCCCGCACCGCTTCTGAAATCGCACAGAATATTACGCCCGCTTCCTTCAGGTTTTCGCGGAAGGTGGTGGCGATGGATACGGAGTCGAATACGGCATCGACGGCCACACCGGCAAGCATTGCCTGCTCGTGAAGCGGAATGCCCAGCTTCGCATAGGTTTCCAGCAGTTGAGGATCGACCTCGTCCAGGCTTTTGGGCCGGTCCGCCATGCTCTTGGGCGCGGAATAATAGGACATGGCCTCAAAATCGATCTTTGGGTAGTGCACATGAGCCCATTCCGGTTCGTGCATTTCACGCCAGGCCCGATAGGCTTTCAAACGCCAGTCCAGCATCCATTGTGGTTCGTTTTTCTTAGCGGAAATAAACCCGATAACCGACTCGTCCAGACCAGGAGCGAGCGTGTCGGATTCGACCTGAGTGACAAATCCGGCCGCGTATTCTTTCCGGATCAGCCGGTTAATTGATTCCTGTGACATAGTAAAACCTGCCTCGACGCCGCCGGTTATCCGGCGCGCATCTCATAATTCAGTGGGTGTTCAAGCTGGCGGTCGCCCCGCGCAACCGCAAAACTGATTCAACGACGCGGTCGATTGCAAAATCCACATCCGCTTCCTCGGTAAATCGTCCGAAGCTGAATCGCAATGAACTGTGGGCATTCTGCTCACTCAGTCCCAGCTCCCGTAAAACATAAGAGGCGCGCACGCTGGCGGAATTGCATGCCGAACCGGTCGAGATTGCCAGATCCCGCAAGCTGCCCAGCAACTTTTCACCATCGACACCACCAAAGCATATATTCACTATTCCGGCCACGCGTTCTTCCTGCGAACCGTTGACAGATACATCCGGTAATTCTGTCTGCAGTGCGGACCAGAAACGATCTCGCAGATTTTTAATGCGCTGTTGCTCCTCGGGCCTTAGACGCTCGGCAAGCTGCAAGGCTTCGCCAAGCCCTGCAACCTGGTGAGTTGCGATGGTTCCCGAGCGCATGCCTCTTTCATGACCACCGCCGTGTATCAGCGGCACCAGCTGAATACCCAGCGACCGCCGTACATAGAGCGCACCCATTCCTTTGGGCCCATAAATTTTATGGGCCGAAATTGATAAAAGGTCCACGTTCATCGAGGCAACATCAATTGGGAGCTTTCCCGCTGACTGAGCTGCGTCAACATGAAATACGATGCCTTTCTCCCGGCATATCCGCCCATACTCCGCGATCGGGTTGATGGAGCCGACTTCATTGTTCACATGCATCAGGCTTACCAGCAGGGTGTCCTCCCGCAATGCGTCGGTCAGTTGCCCCGGATCAATCCTTCCATCCACGTCTGGAGACAGGTAAGTCACGGAAAAACCGCGGGACTCCAAAAACCGGCACGGGTCCAGAACTGCCTTGTGCTCAATGGCAGAAGTGATAATGTGGCGCCGGTGATGGCCCGGCGATTCCGCTACACCTTTTAATGCAAGATTGTTCGATTCGGTCGCGCCGCTCGTCCAGACTATTTCTCTGGGATCAGCATTCAGTGCGTCGGCAACTTGGGCGCGCGCATCCTCTACTATCTCTTCTGCCTGCCAACCCGGCAGATGGGAACGCGACGCGGGGTTGGCAAATATGCCATCCATGGTCAGACAGCGATTCATTCGCTCCGCCACGCCGGGATCTACGGGCGTCGTCGCCGCATAATCCAGATACAGAGGTTTACGCATGGGTCGGCTCCGAATTCACGCGCTGGCGCCAGTTGGTCCGGACTGACACTCACTGCAGTTATTAATTGATGCTCGTCAGCGAAATGCGGCCGGCCGGCAAATCCTGATCGTGACTTTTCTGCTTTTGCCGTTGGGAAACGATTTGCACATCCCGTCGGGCTACCAGATCGGCCAGGCTGATATCACTGAGAAACTGATGTATCCGGGCGCTCAGGTCGCTCCACAGGTGATGCGTCAGACACACCTCTCCCTGCTGGCAGTTCCCGGCGCCGTTGCAATTGGTGGCGTCAACTGACTCATTGACCGCATCAATGATCTGGGCAATGAATACCTGCTCGACCGGCTGCCTGAGCCGATAACCACCACCGGGTCCCCGCACGCTGCTCACCAGTCCGTTTTGGCGGAGCTTGGAAAAAAGCTGCTCCAGATAAGAAAGGGAAATCTCTTGCCGTGCAGATATATCGGCCAGGCTCACCGGCCCGTTTTCGCTATTGAGCGCCAAATCCAGCATCGCCGTTACCGCATAACGCCCTTTGGTCGTCAAACGCATATTGCTAGTCCTCGGACTGATCTGTTTTGGCCATGGCGGGAAGAGCCTGTCCGCGCATTCAGCCGGGCGGAGCGGATTATCGAATACCCTACTATTTTAGTCAACTAATAAACCGGACGCGCTTTAGTCAGTAACTGGTCTATTCTCGCTCCTCTTGCGCGCGTAATTGCGCCTCAAGTTCCGCGATGCGGTTGCCGGTGTGATACAGATGGTTTTGCGTAGCGGTCAGGATGCCCCGCAGAATCCCGAGCTCCATCTGGTCAAGACGGATCCGGTTATACATCCGCCGCAGCCGCGTTATGGTCTGCCGTGGATTGTCAGCGACAAGAAAGCCCAGTTTCTCCAGGGTCTCCTGCAAGTGTATGTAATACAGCTCCACATCCTGGTGAGCCGCTGGCGGCATGTCCCATTCGTTGAACTGCAGCGGTGTACCACTGTTTTCGGCCTGCAGCGCCGACATGCGTATCTCATAAGTGACAACTTGCACCGCCGCAGCCAGATTGAGCGAACTGTATTCCGGATTTGCGGGAATATGCACATGGCAATGGCACTTGTGGAGCTCATCATTGGTCAGGCCGCGATCTTCCCGTCCAAAGACTATGGCAACCTCATGCCGCCGGGCCTCTGACCAGCTGCGTTCGCCGCACTCCCGCGGTGTAATCAGTGGCCAGGGGATCCGGCGACCCCGTGCGCTTGTCCCGATGACCAGTCCACAATCCATAACTGCCTCGTCGAGAGTATCGACCACCCGGACCCGGTCCAGCACGTCCAATGCGCTGGCCGCCCGCCAGGTCGCCCTTTCTGACGGATATTCTTTCGGGCTGACCAGCACCAGATTCGCCAATCCCATGTTTTTCAAGGCCCTGGCAGCCGCTCCGATGTTGCCTGGGTGGGTGGTGTTCACGAGAACAATTCTGATGTTGTCGAAGACTGACTGCATGACTCACCTGAATGACAGCGCCGGGTCCAATACCCGAAATTCTGAAATGCGCGGAATGAAGGGCGCGCAGTTTAGCAGATTCAGCGCACCGCACCACCGAGTTGAACCTCACCCGCGGTCGGAAAATCGTCGCAAGGCTGCTGCGCAGCTCCGGAAAGCCCTGAAACGACCTGGAAAGACCTCTGAAAGGTCGAAGCAGGTTGCAGGCTGGTATATACTGCCGCCCCTTTTACCTGAACCTGTTTTAGCGGCTCCTGTTGCGGAGTCAGTGTAAGACAGGTTGATCATTTGTCATCAAGCTGCATTGAGAACCCCATGGAACCGATGATTAACATAGCGCTACGCGCTGCCCGCAAAGCGGGTGAACTGATTGAACGCTCATTTGAACGTCTGGATCTGGTGGCCGTGGAACAAAAAGGACGCAATGACTTCGTCAGTGAAGTGGATCGGCGCGCGGAACAGGAAATCATCTACCACTTGAAACGTGCTTACCCGGACCACGGTTTTCTGGGGGAGGAATCCGGCCAGAGCGGCAATCCGGACAGCGATTACCAGTGGATCATTGATCCGCTCGACGGCACTACCAATTTCCTGCATGGAATTCCCCAGTTTGCAGTTTCGATCGGCTGCCTGTTCAAAGGTCAGCCGCAGCATGGGGTTATCCTGGACCCGGTAAAACGCGAGGAATATACGGCCAGCCGTGGCCGCGGTGCTTCACTTAACGGTCGCCGCATCCGCATCAGTGGTCGCCCTTCTTTTGATGGAGCCCTGATTGGCACCGGCATTCCGTTCAGTGGTTATGCGCTTGAAAATATCGACGAATACCTGAACTGCCTGCGTGAGCTCGTGGGACAGACCGCCGGCGTACGCAGGGCCGGTTCCGCGGCGCTGGACCTGGCGTACGTTGCCGCTGGACGTTTCGACGGTTTCTGGGAGATGAATCTGAAGCCCTGGGATATGGCCGCCGGCGTCCTGCTCGT
>CAZXLJ010000097.1:7296-11909 GCA_964641175.1 uncultured Cellvibrionaceae bacterium | reverse complement strand
GGGGGGCTTATATCAACACCTTAGCAACCGCGCATGATAGGAATGCTCGGCAACGCGTTTGGCCAGAAGATCCGAAGGGTCGATAAAGTTCTTCTTGAACTGATGCAGGGGCAGCAGGGGGAGTTCGGCGCAGCCGAGGATGACGTTCTCGGATTTTATGTCGGAAAGGATGTCTTCAAAGAGGTCAATGGTATTGGGATGATCGGCGCCGTTGACCTTGATGCTGCGGATCAGGATATCCATTTCAATGGGAGAGGGCACTTCGATATTGAATTTCTTCGCCGCGTTGCGATAAGGCGAATGGTTGCCGAAATCGATAACCTTGCTCAGTGCCAGCAGCGCCAGCTGGTTATAACTGGCAATGGCGTCTTCAGTGGCGGCGATCATGGAAATGAATTCAAAATTCAGGGACTGCTCTTGTATCCGGTCTTCGAAATAATGCAGGACATTGGAAGCCAGGCAAACAAAATCAACCCTGCCACTAAAACTTTGCAGCGATTGTTGCAAGGATTCCCAGAGGATGGATTCGTAGGCTTCTATGTCAATGGACAGGCCCAGCTCGGGCACGGAGTGGACCAGAATTTCCGGTGCGCTGACGTCACCCTGAAAACGATAACCAAAAAGGAATTTGTTGTGAGTGAGGATTTTTCGCCATAAGTCGATCCCGGCTTCTGGGCCGGCGCCTGAAATAATGCCTATCTTCCCGGTGGTTTTGGATTGCTTCATCATGTAAGTGGTTCGTCGCGATCCGACGGCTTTACCTCAAGCGGATTGAACTGTATCTGGCTGCATGCCGGCAAGACAACTCCTCGGCAGAGTGCCTTGGAACCAAGGATGTTTCTGTCTTCTTCGGTACTGGATGACGACCGCGGCGCAGAAATAAAAGGTTGTGCCGGGCGGCGGTAAATGGGACGGCCGGCAAGGTCATCGGCGCACGATTGTTATTGCGATTTTGACTTTAAATGGTGCGGCGATTATCCGCCAAAAACGCGCCGACAACGATAATCCATACAGAATAGTCTGTCCACCGGTATTTGGGTCAGCCGACCGGTGCCCACACTGGAGGTTAAGGGGGTGCAATACGGTCGCGCCCTTCCGGACAGGAAACGCGAAAATACAGGAGCGAGGGGGGAGTTTACGCCGTATTTATAGCGGTACAAACGGATATCGCGGCATTCCCTTGCTGATGTTTCATTCCTTGATCTGAATCAACACTGCCGATTGACGGGTGCTCTATTAATGCCTTGCCCGGCAGTGCATGCACGCTTTAACTGGCAAGCTTTTGGGATTGGACCATCTGTTCCACATAACGCCAGGCCGTGCGCGCTTTCGTAGCCGTCGTGGCGTCCTTCATATTGGATTCGACGGTCAGCCCGTCGAGAATGATCATGATATGAGACGCGAGCTTGTCCGGGGTGGCGACACACAGTTCGCGCAGAATGGTCTCGATAAGCCCCGATAGCCAGGCCTTATGCTGCCGGGATATCGAGCGCGCCCGAGACTGCTGGCCGGGGAATTCCTCCGAAGCCTTGATAAACATGCAGCCGTGGAATTCCGGCTGCGCAAACCAGAGTTCGTACCAGTCGAAGATGGCCTTGAGCTTGCGTAGCGGGGCCCGCTTCTGACCCACTGAAGACAGTATGCCTTCGCGGAGTTCCTCATCGCGTTTGAGCAACACGCTTTCAATCAGGAAATCCTTGGACGGGAAGTATTTGTAGAAAGTCATCTTGGCCACATTCGATCGGGCAATAATTGAATCCACCCCTACCGCGTGGTAGCCGTACATCGAAAACAGATCCGTCGCAGCACGTAACACTGCTTCTTTTTTGCTGTTCATTAAAGTATCCGTTCCTCGTCGATCTGATAATGTTTATGCCCTGCAATAACCGCATCTCTGGCAGTCTTGCTCGAAAGGGGTGCGGTGTAATGTAAAGCGTTTCCGCCCGATCCTCAACCGCAGGCTTATGTACGTCCATTCGGGGCGGACGAACGGCCGTGGCCGGGGTAACCACCCGGGCAACCCGGAGCGTGGCGCACCGCCGGGGCAGAGCGGGTCGATGCGCGGCGAGGGCTGCCTGCAGCCTAGGGCGGAGCCATCCCTTTATAACCTGTTTGCTCACGATTCCACGTTGTTATGTGCGGATCTTCGGGTGCAGGCTTGTGTCGGGGTTAAATTTTGTGGACGGCTGCTCATTGTCTGCATGATGCAGGCCTTGCGATTTTGCGCGAACTATCCTGAAAGTTGAGCCCCTTCAAATTATGGAAAATTTCTCTTGCGGCTTGTCGCAATCTGCGCCGGGCACTGCCGAGCGGTAAACATTGACGAGGGCTCGAGGTGTAGAATAGTATTTTGGACAGACTCGTCTGTCCGCCAAATCGTGGCCCATAGTCGTAGTTGGTCAACGGTGATTTTCAAAAAAACAAAAAATACTTGGCACAGAAATGGAGGTCCAAAGTATGGAACCACAAAGCATTTCCATAAATAATCCAAGGGCGCAGGCCATCGCGACAATGAAACGCAGCGTGCCGCTGGAAGTATGGAACCGGAACAATCAGTTTTCCAAATCACTTAAATCCGATATTCAGAATCATCCGCTTTCCCGACATCCCATCCTCGCTGAGTTAAACAGCGGTTTAATCAGTTTCGATGCACTACGTATAATTCATCTGGAATACCGCCACGCAATTGTGCAGATTTTTACCGATGCCCTGACCATGGCCCAGTTCCAGTCGCGCCAGCTCGAACCACGTCTGGCGCCAGGAACAAAAATAGCGCCGAGGTTTTTATTAACGCTTAATATTCTGGATGAATTCGGTTTTCAGCCGGGGCGCGATGATCATGATTATTACCGTGGCAATCCGGCATTCGCACACTATCCGCTTTTTGAAGATCTTCTCAATAATCTCGGCATCAGCCAGCAAGAACGCGCCGACTATAATCCGACTTCTTACGCAAAAAACCTGAACCAGTTTCTGGAAAATTCATTTACCGATTACGCCAGTCTGGTGATGTTGCTTGCGATCGCCGAAGTTCAGGTCATCCTCTTCAGCCCTGCCTTGCGAAAGGCGACCCAGCTCCACGGAATCAACGTGGACGAGGGCTATTATTTTGTTCACGGAACCAACTCTGACGAGTTTACCAACGCCTTCGACGACGACCATGAAGATGATCTCTGGCACGCCTTGAACCAGGCATGCCTGCCGGAGGACTTCGAGCGCCTGCGTCAAAGCGCCATGGGCTACATGGATTTATGGGAGGAGTTTTGGAGCCATCAGCGGGTTGAGAGCCATCAGCGGGTGGAGAGCCATCAGCGGGTCGAAAGCCATCAGCAAGCTATGGAAAACCAGCCGCTCAAAATGGGTGAGACCATCCGTTAAGAAGTGTGTTCGCCGTTAACCCTGTGCGTTCGTCATTCGCGGCGAACGCACGCTAAAGGCGGGCATCTGGCAACATCAAAACCCGGTCAGGCAGCGATATCGACTGCCGGACAGTTCAGTAAATTTCGGGAACGAACATTTCTTCAGGTACCTGCCCTCGCACATAATCCGCGTGATACTCTCTCGGGGGCAGTTCGATGGCCGGTTTTTTCACTTCTTTATACGGAATCTGATTCAGCAGATGCCGGATGCAGTTCAGCCTGGCTTTTTTCTTGTCCACCGCCTCCACAATCCACCACTTGGCTTCTTCAATGTGGGTGCGCTCGAACATGATGTCCTTTGCCTTGGTGTACTGTTCCCAGCGGCGCCTTGATTCCAGATCCATCGCGCTGAGCTTCCATTGCTTGAGGGGATCGTGCATGCGGCCGAGAAAGCGCAGGTACTGTTCCGCTTCCGAGATCGAGAACCAGTATTTGATCACTTGAATACCGGAACGCACCAGCATGCGTTCGAAATCGGGAACCGAGCGGAAGAACTCGTCGTATTCCTGGTCGCTGCAAAACCCCATAACCCGCTCGACACCGGCACGGTTATACCAGCTGCGGTCAAACAGCACCATCTCGCCGGCGGCGGGCAGGTGACAGACGTAGCGCTGAAAATACCACTGGGAGCGCTCACGCTCGTTGGGTGATGGCAAGGCGGTAACGCGGCAAATACGGGGATTGAGGCGTTGGGTGATCCGCTTGATGACGCCGCCTTTGCCCGCCGCGTCGCGGCCTTCAAAAAGGATAACTACCTTGTGTCCGGAATTCGCTACCCAGTCCTGCAGTTTGACCAGCTCTATCTGCAGCCTGAACAGCTCCCGGAAATAACGCCGTCGCGCCTCGTGGCGTTGCGCCCAGTCGGTCGCGGGCGGTGATGTGAGACCCAGTTCGGAGAGGAGTTCGAACACGCTTTCTTCGTGTTCCAGTTCGAATTCCTCGTCATAGCAATCCATTAAATTTTCATTGATCCGTTCCAATACGGCAGATTTGTCACGGTGCATCGGTACCTCGGCAGGAAATCACATTGCCACTTCGCGGGCACGGCATTGGCACTGCATTGCCATTGAATGCCAATAACGTCAGTAGACCCTAGCGCAGGGATGTGACGGTTTTATTGCAATGTGAATCCCGCCGAGCCGGTTGGTTTCCGGGCGTGCGGTGAGGCCCGGGGCCCGAAGCAAATCCCTGCGC
>CAZXLJ010000097.1:2539-7196 GCA_964641175.1 uncultured Cellvibrionaceae bacterium | reverse complement strand
TCCCTGCGCTCAGTTCTTGATGCGGTACCCCGTCTTGAATATCCACCACACCAGTACGATGCAGACGGTCAGGAATCCCAGAGTAATCCCAAGACTGGTTTCAATACCGACGTCCGCCGCACCGAAGAAGCTCCAGCGGAAGCCGTTGACCAGATACACCACCGGATTGAAAAGGCTGATGGTTTGCCACAGCGGCGGCAGCATGCTGATGGAATAAAAGGTACCGCCCAGAAAAGTCAGGGGCGTGATGATCATCAGGGGAATGATCTGCAGGCGCTCAAAGCCATCCGCCCAGACGCCGATGATAAAACCGAACAGGCTGAAGGCCACGGACGTCAACGTCAGGAACACCAGCATCCAGATGGGGTGCTGAATATCGAAAGGCACGAATATTCGGGCCGTGATCAGTATGAGTACACCGAGGATGACGGATTTGCTGGCGGCGGCCCCCACGTAACCGATCACGATTTCCAGCGCGGAAATCGGCGCGGACAGAATTTCGTAGATGGTGCCGGTAAAGCGCGGCATATATATGCCGAAAGAGGCATTGGAAACGCTCTGCGTCATCAGCGACAGCATGATCAGGCCGGGCACAATAAATGCGCCGTAACTGACTCCGTCGATCTGTACCATGCGCGAGCCGATGGCCGATCCGAACACGACGAAATAAAGGGCTGTGGACAGTACCGGTGAGGCGATACTCTGCATGAGCGTCCGGCCGGTGCGGGCCATCTCGAAAAGATAAATTGCACGGATTGAATGGAAATTCATTTTTTTTCCTTTACGAGGTCCACGAAAATATCTTCCAGCGAACTCTGGCGGGTATGCAGATCCTTGAATTCAATCGCCAGTTCATCCAGTTTGCGCAGCAGCGGGGCAATGCCGGTTGACTCTTTATTTGAATCGAAGGTTAAAGTCAGCTCCAGCCCGTTTTCACTCAACGTCAGCGGATATTCGGACAGCGGCGCCGGCACCGCATTCATGGGCTGAGCCAGCTGCAAAATAAGCTGCTTTTGTCCCAGCTGTTTCATCAGCGTATTTTTTTCTTCCACCAGAATGATTTCACCTTTGCGGATGATGCCGATGCGGTCGGCCATGTCCTCGGCTTCCTCGATGTAATGCGTGGTGAGAATAATGGTCACGCCCTGGCTGCGCAGCTCCCTTACCATGGACCACATGTCGTGGCGCAGTTCCACGTCGACGCCGGCGGTCGGTTCGTCGAGAAACAGGATCCGGGGTTCATGGGACAGCGCCTTCGCAATCAGCACCCGACGTTTCATTCCGCCCGACAAGGTCATGATGCGGCTTTCCCGCTTGTCCCACAGGGAAAGGCCGCGCAAGACTTTTTCCAGATAGGCATCATCAGGGGGCAGCCCGTACAGGCCCCGGCTGAACCGCACCGTCGCCCAGACGCTCTCGAACGCATCGGTGGACAGCTCCTGGGGCACCAGGCCGATTTTGCGTCGCGCCGCGCGGTAGTCACGAATGATGTCGTGGCCATCCGCGGTGATCTGACCGCTACCCGGATTGATAATCCCGCACAGAATACCGATGAGCGTGGTCTTGCCCGCGCCGTTTGGGCCAAGCAGGGCGAAGATTTCGCCAGGCTGGATGGTGAGGTTGATGTCTTTCAGGGCCTGCAGCCCGGAACTATAAGTTTTGTTCAGATTTGTGATGCTGATGATCGGTCGGACGGGAGGAGTTGTTGCCATGCAGTGATCTTCTCAGGCGTAGAAAAACGAGTGCGAACTGCGCACCGCCAGGTTGCTTTGCGGAATGAATTCTAAGGTAACTTGCCGCGCGCGACCAGCGCGGACTACCCGCTGGCTTTGCAGGGAATGAGTGTGGGGGCTTTCGGTCTCTTTGCGCGGATGCAGCGGGTGTCACCGCTACAAGCTGCTAATCAGCCTTCGGCTTAATAACAAAGTCATCTTAGGGATTTTGGGTAATGGGTGGTTATAAATTCAGCGTGCGCGCGTATAAGTTGGGGAAGGTGCACCGGTTAACGGGAATCCGCCAAACGCTGAACCGGGATCAGCCATGGTCCCTGATTTTCTGAAACTGCAAATTTTAAAGCTGGAGAAGGAGATATCTCATGACAATCAAGCAAGCTATTCTGACTGCCGTATGTCTTGGAAGTTTTTCCGCCGTTGGCGTTCTCGCCGGTGATTATCATTCAACCAGTGCGGATGTTCAGGACCCGGCCATGGAGGATGAAAATCTCCAGGCTGAAACCCGTGGGGAAGTCCGCACCAACGCGGATCTGAACAACGACGGCATCATCGATGAGTCCGAGGCCACCACCGAAGTGCCCGCGAGTTTCCAGGGCGATGATTCGGCTGAAGCCTGGGATGACGACGAAGAGTCATCGTACGACGACTCCAGTGTGGACATGGAAGACTCGTCCGAAGTTAACCCTTAATTCGCCCGCCGCAATAGGCCTTGTCGCTGCATCGGGGCACCGCCCTGATGCGCGGCCAGGGCTTTTGAATTGATCACGTTAGTTTCATTGCTTTGAAACCTTTTCTGAGCGTGTCTCGCGAATTCATCTAACCTGCAAGCTATCCGCTTTTTCGCCTATTTTTGCCCGGCATCGGCGGCCTCGAGTACGTTTTTTCACGGCCTGGTGCGCGCGGGCGACGAGCCGTTGAGACAAGTTCCCGGTTAGCAGTACTTTTCGTACACACCCTGGAAAAACAGGCCAGCGCCGCTTTTTAAAGCCAGTGGTGTTCGAGGGTGATGTTCGACAGGACAGAAGGACGGAGCTTATGCTCCGTCAGGGAAAGGTCAGGATATTTTCCGGTTTTCGCCGAAATCGGGGCGTGAATCGGTAACCTTGGCTTTGACCATTTCAAACAGTTGGCGCATTTTGCTTACTTTGGTATCCCAGATCTCTGCTTCCTTTACGTCGATGGCAAGCAGAGTGACTTCGGGAGACGTTTTGCCTTCCGGAAACCATACATCGAGCATCGGATTCCACAATTCATCCACTTTCGCCTGATCCGTAAGAATGCGGGCGCTGCCGGAAATAGATACGTAACAGTCTTTCTTGATGTCTGCGAAGCTCAAATTGACTCGCGGATTCCGCACGAATTCCACAGTCTTGTGAGAATCGCGCCGGCTGAAAAACCACAGCGTACCGTCGAAGGAATCCTGCACCAGGTACATTGGGCGCGAGCGCAGCACGGTGCCGTCTTCGCTGGTCATCATCGCGATCTTGATGGTTTTAATTTCGTCCCACAGTTGTTGGTATTCTGTTTCGGTCAGCATGTTCGCTCCTCCGGGCTGGGCCCATAATATTTGTTCGCGAGCCGAAAGGTGCAAAGCTTGTACCACTGAGAGCGCAAGGGATGAAGAGTGGATGTCCTCGTACTGCACACCCCCCTTCGACCACAGGAATTTAATTAACCCGTAAGTCGTCAAATCGGGCGTGCTCCGGCAATCGGGTGGATTTGACGGATGTCTGCGTAAGTTTTACAACCCGAAGCCGGCGATTTAAAAGCCGTACTGAAAGCGTAAGGAGACTGAATTACCCCGCCCCGTGTCAGCCGCTTCGGCCGCGACAATATCGGCTCTGGCGATGTTGAGCATCACGCGAACGCGGGAGTTCGCGTAATAGTTGACGCCCAGCAGGGCGGTGTCCGCCGTCACCCCTTCCTCGCCATCCACCAAATCTACGCTGCTATAGCGGGCGACGAGTTCCCAGGCGCCGGTGTCCGTGACGTCGACATCGTCGAACGTGCCGCCGCCATAGCCGCGCGACTGACCTGTGAGGAAAAAGCTCGCGAGAACATAGTGTCCGGAGAAGCTGACGGAGGCGTCGGTCGTGGCCACTTCAGCTTCCTGCACATATTGCTGCATCCATTCTGTTTGCAGTGAAAAGGATTTATAAACTAAGCCGCCTTCGAGGGAGAACTGGTTGATGGCGTCGGCGACGATTTCACGGGTTTCGATGATTTTTCTCGCGGGATCAACTTCCGCGGACTGATTGATATCGAAATCGGTGCCCTGCATGTCCCGCACCGATCCGCTGACGCCCAGGTGCAGCAGCCGCGTGCCGGTGTTGATCGGGCTCAGGGTGAGGCGGCCCGTCAGGGCATAGCCGTCCAGGCCGCTGTCGTCTTCGCTGGCGCTGTAAAAACCCAGGTTCCAGCTGTAATTGTCACTGTCATCCAGCAGGGCCACGCCGTAGTTGCGTCCGGGGGCGAAAGCCTCGGTCACCATGCTGCGCTCCAGCGTGGTGATCACCATGGCACTGGTCAGGTTTTCCAGGCCGAACGGCTCTTTCATGTGGCCGATCTGCAGATCAACGGACTTCCATCCTTTATAGAGCAGGTAGCCGTCAGTCACGCTGATGCTGGAGTCTTCCTGATCCACGCTCACCTCGAGCTCGGCCTGCCAGTCCTTTTTGGGTTTGTGCTTCAGCGCCAGCCGGGCGCGCCGCAGCGTCCACGCGCTGCCCATCTGCTGATTGTTGTGGATACCGTCATAAAAGGCCTGATCAACCATGATTCTGCCCGAGACAGACAGGTCGCTGTCCTCGATATCCACACTGGCGGCAGCGGCCGTCTGGAGCAGGCCGGAACTGGCGGCGGTAATGAAGGCGAGGGCGGACAGTTGCAGACCTTTCATGACAGAACTCTTTAAGTGAATGGGC
>CAZXLJ010000097.1:0-2439 GCA_964641175.1 uncultured Cellvibrionaceae bacterium | reverse complement strand
GCGCCAACTTTCCAGGGTTTGCGTTCCCGCAGCGGCATTGGTATAAACCCACCTCCGCTCCCAACTCCGGTGAATCATGACAAACAGAATGATTAAAACAATAACCTTTTACGGGTGCCTGGCAGGTTCGCTGCTGAGTCTGTCCGCCAGTGCCGAAGTGACGCTGCCGCGATTTTTTAGCGACGGGATGATTCTGCAACGGGATCAGCCGGTTGTCCTGTGGGGCTGGGCGACGACGGAAAAGCAGGTCAGTGTAAAACTCGGGGAGCAGGCAGCGGTGCAGGTCCCCGTGAAGGATGGCAAGTGGCGGGTCGAGCTGCCGGCCATGGCGGCAGGCGGACCAGTTGCCCTGGAGGTGGCGGGTGAGAACCGGTTGAAGATGACCGACATTCTCTTCGGGGATGTCTGGATTGCCTCGGGACAGTCAAACATGGAATTGCCTCTCAGGCGGGTGAGCGAACGTTATCCCGATGTTATTTCTGAAACCCGTTATCCGCTGGTGCGCCAGTTTCTGGTACCCCGGGGATTTCGCTTTGACGCCCCCGCAAAGGATTTTCCCGACGGTAGATGGAAACCGGCAACGCCGGAGAATCTGGAAGAGTTTTCGGCGGTGGGGTTCTTTTTCGCCCAGGCGCTGCATCAGCAGTATCAGGTTCCGGTGGGCATTATTCTCAGTGCTTATGGTGGCGCCCCGGCAGAAGGCTGGATGAGCGAAGGCGCCCTGAAGGCTTTTCCGCATTACCACAAGACAGCGATGCAACTGGCACAACCGGGCTACCTGGAAAAAATCCAGGGCGAAGACGCCGAGCAGAGCCGCAAGTGGTACGACTCTCTGAACGAACGAGATCCGGGACTGCACGCGGTGAAGCCCTGGTCAGATCCGTCCACCAGTCTCGATGGCTGGAAGCGGGTGCAGGTGCCCGGCTTTTGGGATGATACTGGCGTGGGCGAGTTTGATGGCGTCGTCTGGTACCAGAAGGAATTCGAAGTGCCGGAAAAACATGCCGGCAAACCTGCTGAATTGAGCATCGGGACCATCGTCGATGCCGATACGGCCTGGATCAACGGAAAGCAGGTTGGCACCACGGCATATCAGTATCCGCCGCGTCGCTACGCGGTTGGCGAAGGGATTCTGCACGCGGGGACCAACCGTCTGACCGTGCGCGTAATTAACACCAACGGCAAGGGTGGCTTCCTCAAGGACAAGCCTTACTGGATCACGGTGGGAGATTTTCAGCAGAATCTCGAAGGCGAGTGGCTCTATCGAGTCGGTGCGCAGAGTGAAGCCTTACCGCCGCCGGTGTTTCAGGATTACCGCAATCCGCTGGGGTTTTACAATGCCATGCTGGCGCCCCTGCTTAATTTGAAGATCAAGGGAGTCATCTGGTATCAGGGGGAAACCAATACCGGCAATCCGCAGGAATACCGCACTTTATTTCCGGCGATGATCCGCGACTGGCGCAAGCAATGGGGTATCGGCAACTTCCCCTTCCTGTTTGTGCAGCTTGCCAATTTCATGGAGGCGCGGCCGCTCCCAGGGCAAAGCAACTGGGCTGAAACTCGCGAAGCACAACGGCTTGCCTTGAGCGAACCCAATACCGGCATGGCGGTGGCCATTGATGTCGGTGAATGGAACGACATTCACCCGACGGACAAGAAAACCGTGGGCGAGCGCCTGGCGCTGGCGGCGCGCAAGGTGGCTTACGGTGAAACAGGCGTGATGGCCTCCGGGCCGACCCCGAGATCGCTGATGGTCAAGGGCAGCACGGCCATCGTGCAGTTCGATTACGTGGATGACGGGCTGGTGGCCAAAGGTGGCAAGCTCGGCGGTTTTGCCATCGCGGGCGAAAAGGGCGAATTTGTCTGGGCCAAGGCGAAAATCAAAGGCAGTGCAGTGGAGTTGCAGCATCGGTCGGTGAAAAATCCCGTGCGCGTACGCTACGCCTGGGCAGACAACCCCGCCGATGCCAATCTGTACAACAAGGCGGGATTGCCCGCCGTGCCATTCGAACTTGATGCCGGCCAACAACCGGCTGGCACTCAACTACCTGCTAATGATTAGGGTGCCGGGCGGCCGCGCAGCAGATCGCGGATTTCCGCCAGCAGAACTTGCTCGCGCGTGGGGGCGGGCGGCTCTGCCGGTGGGGTCGGCTGGGCCTCTTCCTTGCGCTTGAGACGGTTGATGCCTTTGACCACCATAAAAATGACGGCTGCCACAATCAGAAAATCCAGCACGGTCTGGATAAATTTGCCGTAGCCGAGCACCACGGCCGGACTTTCCGGTGTGGCCGCCTTCAACGTCACCACCAGATCGCTGAAGTCGACACCGCCGATCAGCAACCCCAGAGGGGGCATAATCAAGTCCCCCACGGCGGACGAGACAATTTTGGTGAAGGCGGCACCGATAATGATACCGACCGCCATATCCACCACATTCCC
>CAZXLJ010000096.1:0-11912 GCA_964641175.1 uncultured Cellvibrionaceae bacterium | reverse complement strand
CTTCCCTGATGAAAAAAAAGGAATCCCCATGAATCACCTCCCCACCGCAGTCTTCTTTCATCCAGCTTCCAGGGCACTTGCCACGCTTGCTAGCGTGTTGCTGCTGACCGCCTGTAACGGCCACGCTCCGGCCAAAACCGGCAATGACCCGGGCGGTGATGAGGCCAGCACGGCAATTGCGGCCGGGGCCGTCCTCCAGCAGAGTAATCACTACGACGCGCCGCGAGCCAAACAAGCGCCGGTGATTGACGGCATCGCCGAAGGGGTCTGGGACAATGCGCCCTGGCAGGCGGTCGACGTCCTGTGGCTGGGAGCGCAGAAAGACTATCCGTCGCCGGACGATTACCAGGGCAAGTTCAAGGCGGTGTGGGATGAAAACCGTTTGTATGTCCTCATGGAAATTACTGACGACGTGCTTGTCGATCACTACGAAGATCCGCTCGACAATTACTGGAATGATGACACCGTCGAAATATTTATTGATGAAGATGCCAGCGGCGGGAAACATCATGAAGACAATTTTGCCAATGCCTGGGCTTATCACATCAGTATCCATGGCGACGTGATCGATACAGGGCGGCACGGCCCGACATCTTTTAAAGATCACGTGGACGTTGCCCGAAAATCCGCGGGCAGCAAGCATGTATGGGAAATGAGCTTCAAGATTTTTGCCGATGACTATGTCGACGAAGAGGGCGCCATCAATGAACCAGTCAAACTGGCGCTGGGGAAAAAGCTCGGCTTTTCCGTTTCATACATCGATAGCGATCACAGCATTGCCCCCGGAAATTTCGAGCGCGAGAGCATGATGGGGTCCGTCAACACGCCCGGTCACAAAGATAACCTCGGTTACCTTAATGCGGATGTGCTGGGAACCCTGACCTTGACGGAATAAATTTCACCCTCCTGAGCGTGGCACATATATTGCCCGATTTGAGCTTCTTGAAATGCAGCGGCCTCTTTACCGCTGCCCTTCCTACAGATCTCAGTTTCGGGGCCCATCTCATGAACGACTTCAACAAGCTACTGGCCATCGGAATGATGCTCGGTGCCGGCGCAGTGCTCTCTACCTGGTCCACACAATCCCACGCCCGTCCCTACGATAATGAACGCAGTCAAATCTACCTCGGCGCCAGCTATGGCGGCTTTAAGGCCAGGGGCGGATCACTCGACGATGACAATGATTATGTCGAGGCCGATCTTGGAGCCCGCTTCAACTCCTTGCTGGGCATAGAAGCGTCCTATCTGAATTTTGGAGAATACGGGACAGATTTTGCGAATGTTGCGCTGGACGGTTATGCGTTTTCGGTCGTGGGTTACCTGCCTCTGGCAAGCACGGTGGATATTTTTGCAAAGGTGGGTATGTTTTACTCAAATGCTGAAGTAAATATCGGCAGCGTTGCAACTGATGCCGACGATGACCAGATTTTTTTCGGAGTCGGCGCAGCCATTGCCATATCAGATCCGCTGCAATTCACCATTGAATACGATCGTTATAAAGTCGAATACGCTAATAGCAATTCTTCGTCAACTGCACGGAATTTCCTTCCTGAGACGGATATTGACACCGTGAAAATTGGTTTGCGTTTTACTTTTAATTAAATTTCCGTGTATTTTTCTTTCTGTTTTCCGCCGCATCAGTTCAGGAAATTGTGATCCACATCTCGGCTTTGGCACATTCTTGGCAAGTCACCCGCTACATCCATCGGAGAACGAGGAAGATAAACATGAACAAGTTAATCTTGAAAAAATGTGGCTTGGCTGCGGCAATCGCATTATTGAGTAGCACCGCTTTTGCAGATACCGAAACCGGTGCATGGGATATGAAAGATGCCCACAGCGATGATCAGCAAACTTTCAGTGGCATGCAGCATCCAAGCGCAAAAAACAGGGATGCAAAGGCCGCCCAATCGGCGGAGGCCACCCGGCAACAGCAGCTGGAAGATGCCAGCATGGCTGAAGATACAACTCAAAGCGACGCCTATCAGCGCGATCAGTACAGTGAAACTGATCAGACCCCCACCGGGGTGGCCGCGACCGGCACCGCGGAAAGCGAGAACAAAGGCATCGTTAATTTTGATTTCGATTCTTCGGATTTGAATAATGATGCAAAACGATCCCTGGATCAGCTGGTAGAACAGGCCAAGGATAAAGACGCAAAAAGCGTCTCGGTTTCCATTGAAGGGTACACCGATACCACAGGTCCGGAAGAATATAACGAGTATCTTTCTGAGCAACGCGCCGAGAGCGTGAAGTCATATCTGGAAAGTCAGGATCTGGAAGTGAAAAACTGGGACGTTAACGCCCAGGGTGAAGCGTCACCTATTGCTGACAACGACACCCCGGATGGCCGGCAAGAAAATCGCCGCGCAGAAGTCCGTATCCAGTTTGAAGACCAGGGCTTGTCTTCGCGATAAGCGCGAGGTCTGGGCTTCTGCCCCCGCTAGCGCCCTTAGGGGCGCTTTTCCTTTATGTGGCCAAAGTGTTAATCGCGCGCCCGGGTGCGGTGTGCAACTGTTACACAAACTTTGCATGAACGGCCTGCTGCGGACTCCGGCTTCGCATCAAAATCCTCCGAATATCGCGACTTGTCCGACCGTATGCGTTCTGGAACATCTCTTGCTATGTGTCTGGTCGAACTACGTCTTGCCGTTTGTTGCGCCCTCCCGGCCCGCCGACGGCATTCCATTGATAGGCATTCTGAGGTAACCGCGTGTCCCCGAGCATTCTTGACTTCTCGCCAGAGCAATTATTGAGCAGGAGATTTTCCATGAAAAAACGACTCGAAGGTAAAGTGATCGCCGTTCTCATGACTGACGGTTTCGAGGAAGTCGAATTCACCTCGCCTCGCAAAGCGTTGCTTGATGAAGGTGCGCAGATCCAGGTGATCGCTCCGTCCGGACCCACTGTGCGCGCCTGGGACAAGGACCACTGGAGCCGCGATTATCCTGTCGACCTGTTTTTGGATGAAGTCACCGCGACAGATTTCGACGGATTGCTGTTACCCGGGGGCGTCATGAACCCGGATTCCCTGCGTCAAAATGCGAAGGCTGTCAATCTGGCGGCTGCCTTCATCAATGCCGGGAAGCCCGTGGCCGCGATTTGTCATGCACCTCAACTGCTGATTGAAACCGATCTGCTGGACGGCCGAATGCTTACATCCTACCCCGCGTTGAAAACTGATCTGCGCAATGCGGGCGCCAAGTGGCTGGACGAAGAAGTCGTTGTGGACGAAGGCCTGGTCACCAGCCGCAGTCCGGCGGACCTCTCCGCCTTCAACAGAAAAATGATCGAAGAATTCTGTGAAGGCCAGCACACAATCGGGGCGGGCAGAATCGCAAGCGCGATATAAATCGAATCACTGCAGGGGATGCGCGATACCTTATGGCCATACAATCCGAACAGGCGCACTCGCGTCGCTGTTGATCGGCTCGCAGACGACCCTTATTATTTCGCGTCCCTTGCAGGTGTCTGCCGACATTTTCCGGGGACGCTGCCGAGCGGTTTCTTCTGAACAAAGCCCGAAGATCTGTCAGTCATCAGCTGCAGATAAGGCGGTCAACCCTGATTCAGAGTTAAATGGCAGAACACCCGGACGCGTCCCCATTCGCAGGGTCGCCGCTTTCCCTTCGAGATCTGTTTTGATATGTCAGAGTTCAACCCGCCCAAGGAACACTCCACCAATACTTCCGGCGAGGCCACGATTCAACACGAAACGCCCTTTCATATTGTCGGCATCGGCGCTTCAGCCGGCGGCCTTGAACCCCTGGAAACGCTGTTCAAGCATATGCCCGAAAACACCGGCATGGCCTTTGTGGTGGTACAGCATCTCTCGCCCGATTTCAAAAGCCAGATGGAACAGCTTCTGTCCCGCAAGACAGCAATGCCGATTTATCGTGTGGAAGACGGCATTGAAATAAAGCCGAATTCAGTTTATCTGATACCCCCGCGCAAAATGATGATCGTCTCCAGAGGCCGACTGTTGTTGACCGACAAAGAGTCGAATAAACATCTTTCCCATCCCATTGACGAATTCTTCAGATCGCTGGCAAAGGATGCGGGCAGCCGCAGCATCGGAATCGTGCTTTCGGGTTCCGGCACTGATGGCTCCAAGGGTGTTGTCAGTATCGCTGAAGCGGGCGGCCTGACGCTGGCGCAGGATGAAGAATCCGCGACCTTTGACAGTATGCCACTGAGCGCCCTGGCTACCGGCGCGATTACCCTTTCTCTCCCGCCGGAAACCATGCCGGATCTGCTGCTGCGTTATGTTCGCGAGGCGCTGACGCCCGCCCTGCTGCGTGAAGAGGACCTGTTACCAGACGAACTCAATGTGCGCAAAATCCTTGGGCGGCTGCGCGATCGCTTCCACATCGATTTTTCGATGTACAAGACAAGCACCGTAGGCCGCCGGATAAAACGGCGGTTAATGCTCACCAATCAGTCTGATCTGACAACATACCTGCAATCGGTCGCGGATGATCCGGAAGAACTGGAGCGGTTGTACAAGGACCTGCTGATCGGGGTCACGCGGTTTTTTCGCGACAACGACATGTTCAATACCCTGGAAACCCAGGTTATTCCGAAACTCATCAGCGTCACCAACCGCGAACATCCCCTGCGAATCTGGGTCGCCGCGTGCGCCACCGGCGAAGAGGCCTATTCTTACGCAATCCTGTTTCACGAACAGCTGACGGCCCTCGAGCTGCCGTTCAATATCAAGATTTTCGCAACCGATGTTCATCAGACATCCATCAAGCAGGCCAGCGCCGGCATATTTGCAGACGAATGCCTGGAGCACGTTTCGGAAGTACGCCGGCGGCGGTATTTTACCCGCACTGAAGGCGGCTACCTGATCAGTCCGGAGTTGCGCAAAGTAGTGTCATTCGCTACTCACAACCTCATCACCGATGCGCCCTTTACCAAGATGGATCTGATCAGCTGCCGCAATTTTCTGATTTATCTTCAGCCGGCCGCGCAGAAAAAAGTTATTTCCATGTTTCATTTCGGCCTCAACAGTCAGGGCATCCTGACGATGGGTAGCAGCGAGACTCTGGGTGAGCTGGCCGGTGAATTCGAGGAAGTCAGCGGGCGCCATCGCATCTATAAGAAAAAGCGCGATGTCCGCCTGCCCCTGGATCCGCGCTTTGACATGAGATCACCCGCCATGACACCGCTCGGTACCGGTCGTTACAATACCGGCAAGGACGTCAATGGCAGCCGGGAAAAATCACTGCTGGGCGTCTATGACCATCTACTCGACCAGTTCATGCCCCCCGCGTTCCTGCTCGACGACAAGTTCTGCATTATGCATATCTTTGGCGGCGGAGAAAAATTCCTGAAGCTGCGCGGCGGCCGCGCGTCTGTCTATTTCCTGGATCTTATCGCCCATGACGTGCGCACCTCGTTTGCCGGCGCACTCAACCATGCGATGCAGAAAAATACGGTGGTCAATTATTCGGGCATCCGGATGCCGAACCTCGAAGGGAAGATGCTGGAGCATCACGTCTCGGTACAACCGGTCTACGATTCGCGCTCAAAGACCAGTTATTTCTTTATCAAATTGACCGAGCAGCAGAACCAGCAACTGCACCTGGATGCTGAAAATACTACCTACGATGTCATCTCACGCGAACATATCGAATCCCTCGAAGCGGAACTTCGATTCAGCCAGGAAAACCTGCAGGCAACTATTGAAGAGCTGGAAACCGCCAACGAAGAATTGCAAGCGTCCAATGAAGAACTGGTCGCCTCCAACGAAGAATTGCAGAGCACTAATGAAGAACTGCAATCGGTTAACGAAGAGCTTTATACAGTCAACCATGAACATCAGAAAAAGATTGCGGAGCTGATTGAAGCCAACGATGACATGGACAATCTGCTGGCCACCACCCGGGTCGGCGTAATCTTTCTCGACGACCGCTTGCATATACGCCGCTACACGCCAGAAATCAGCCGCATCTTTCATCTGTTGCCCCAGGATATCGGTCGATCCATCGAGGGCTTCACTCATGGGCTGGCCTATGCTTCGCTCGTAGATCAGCTAAGGAATGTTTTAACGACCGGCGAAGAATTTGAAACTGAAACCACTGACAAAGATGGTCTGCCGTTTATTCTCCGGATCCTGCCCTACCGCACCGGAGAGGAGGCGCAGCCAACCGGTGTCGTCGTGACACTGGTGGACATCGGCAATCTGCGTCGGGCTCAACTTGATGCGACCCGCTTCAAGACCATCAGCCAGCTCACCTCCGATGGAAATGCGCTGGTTCGTCAGGACGGCTCCTTCGAATACACAAACCCGGCGCTTTGCGAGTCACTCGGATATACAGGTCAGCAGCTTATGACGCGCCGGCTGTTCGATATCGTGGATGATCTGAGCAGCCAGCAATTTGAACAGCTGTTCAATCACGTGAAATTCCGGAAAATTCCGCCTTTCGAGGCCCGGTTTATCCGTGCTGACGGGCACTTCCTGCACGTGGAAATCAGTTTGACTCTGGTCAAGCTCGATTGGGATCAGCCGCTGTTGTTCATTTATTCACGGGATATCACCAGCCGCATCCAGACCCAGCAGGAATTGATGCTGCGTACCCGGGCGCTGGAATCTGCGAAGAATGGCATTGTGATTTGCCGCAATACGGACGACCGGGAAATCCTGTTTGCCAACCTGGGCTTTTATTCCATTACCGGTTACAGCGAAGCCGAAGCGGTTGGCCGCAATTGCCGTTTCCTGCAGGGTGAAAAAACTTCGGCGGATGATCTGGAAGCCTTGCGCGCCGCGGTGCGCGCCGGCCGCGACAGCCGGGTCTGCCTGATGAATTATCGCAAAAATGGTGAAGAGTTCTGGAATGACCTGCAAATTTCACCCGTGCGCGCAGACACGGGCGAAGTCACGCATTTTATCGGCGTGCTCAACGATGTGACCACATTGCGCAGAGCGGAAGAAAAGTGTCGCGAAGATGCCCGCAATATCAACCTGCTCATCAACTCCACCGCAGAAGGCATCATTTTTATCGATAACCGGCACCAGTGTGTATTTTGCAATAGCTCAGCGGCTGCACTGCTGGGTTATGCATCTCCCGAAGACATCGTCGGCCAGGAAATCGGGAATCTGTTTTTCGCAGGGGACGACGCTGCCGCCAGCCATGAGGCCTCCTGGGCGACTTCGCTCGTTGCGCATTCGGTTCTTACAGGCAAGACCAGTGGCTCAGACAGCGATTTTATCCGCCGACGCGACGGCCAGATGGTGCCGGTGGAATACTGGAACCATCCCATCGTCAGCGAGGTCGGCGATATTGAAGGCAGCGTCCTGACTTTCATCGACATTACCGAACGCAAACGCAACCAGGAGAAACTCAAGGGGATGCAGGAAAGGGCCGAACAGGCCAACAAGGCCAAATCGGACTTTCTTGCCAATATCAGCCATGAGTTGCGAACTCCGCTGGCGGCGATCATGGGTTTCATCGAACTGCTGCAGGGCGAGGTTGCCGAGCCCTCCATATTGAGAAAAGTAGATACGCTGCGCCGCAACAGCCAGCACCTGCTGGATTTGCTCAACGACCTGCTCGACCTGTCCAAGATCGAAAGCGGCTACCTCGCCATTGTGCCCGAGGAGTGTGAGCTGCTGGACCTGCTGACAGACAGCTACTCCATGGCCGCCAATCGGGCCAGCGAGAAAAACCTGGGGCTGCGCTTTGAAATCCGCGAGCAGGTACCCGGCGTCATCAGTACCGACCCGATCCGCTGCCGCCAGATCCTGACGAATCTTCTGAGCAACGCCATTAAATACACCGATCGAGGCCATGTATCCCTGATCGTGAGCAGCACAGGCGGCGTTGAACCGGTGCTGGAATTTGCGGTTGTCGACACGGGCCGGGGTATCGATCCGTCCGAACGGGACAGCCTGTTTGAACCTTTCACCCGGGGCTCCAGCGCCCACCTGCATACCACCCCCGGCTCCGGCCTGGGGCTCAGTATCAGTCAGCAGCTGGCGCGCCAGCTCGGCGGTGGAATTACTTTCGAAAGCACCGTTGGGGTTGGCAGTGTGTTCCGGCTTCGGTTGCCGCTGCGCGCCTGCGGCGATGGCCGCCTGCTCCCGGCTGGCGATCTCGAGCCCCGCCAGGATGTCATGACCCGGCAACGGGTGCCTGACTTCAACTACCGCGTGATGATCGTCGATGACCATGAAGATATCCGCAGCTATCTGACGAATGTACTTGAAAGCGCCAGGGCGACCACCGTTGGCCTGAGCGACGGCGTGGAGGTGCTCGCCCTGTTTGAGGGACTCGCTGCCGCTGACTATCCGGATATCATCCTTATGGACATGCATATGCCGGGGATGGGCGGCAAGGCAGTTGCCGAAGCTTTGCGCGCGCAAGGCATCGACATCCCCATGGTCGCCATTACGGCGGGCGCCATGAAGGGAGAGCGCGAACGCTGCCTGCTTGCCGGTTTCGATGATTATCTTTCCAAGCCCTTTGATGTCCATCTGCTGTTCAAAAAGTTGCTGCGCCTGGTACAGCCCGCTTCGGCGACGCAGGGGCGGCGCCAGACATTGGCGCAACCGGATCCACAACGGATACTGGTGGTTGAAGACAGCATTGATGTGGCCATCGCCACCCGGGAGCTGCTGGACGCCCGCGGTTATATTGTGGAAACCGTCTATGACGGTCGCTCGGCCCTCACCCGCATCCATCAGTTTCAGCCCGACGCGGTGCTGATGGATATTGGTCTGCCGGATATGGATGGCTTTGCAGTGGTCGCCGAATTGCGCCAGCGCCCCGAACTGTCCCACGTCGCCATTATCGCCATGACCGGATATGCCGACAGCGGCGAGCGTCAGCGCGCCATGCAGTCCGGTTTCGATGAATATCTCATCAAACCGGTCAGCCTCACTGAGCTTACCACCACCCTCTCCGACTCCGTTCGGGAAAAGCGCAGCCACGCGAATCCGTAAGGCTGCCGTACAGACGCAGCTGCTGATTCGGCGGCACTTCGCCGCTCCGCTCGCGGCGGTCCGATTCCGCGTCTATGCTTGCAGGACCGATCTGGATGGCCTGCACCAGGCCCCGGACCGGACCAGACATGTCATATTGAACCAGCAGCGAAAGGTACAGGAACGAAATGCGGAAATGGCTTTTTTTCGTGGTCGTTTCCGGCCTGTCTTCAGCATTGGCGCCGCTCGCGGAAGGGCACATCATTCGCCGTCAGGCCGTGCCCGCGGCGGCGCCAGTCCCACCTCCAGAACCCGGTGAAATCATTAACATCGCCAGTACCGGTGTCGACGCCACGGCAGGTGCTGCCCTCGCACTGTTCGAAACTGAAGCGAGTGGAATCAATGTTCTCGGGTTGAACCGCATCCAGACCCATTTTAATGGTCGCGAGACCTTCACTGTCCGGGGTGGCCATACCCTCAGCTGGCAGGATGTGTCGCGGGAGTGGATGGCCGGCGTAGATGTCACCAAAGTCGCCGATCCCAGCATGATCGAAGGTGGCATCGGCGGTACCGTGACCATCCGCACGCACAGGCCGCTGGCGCTGGACGACCGGCACCTGGCGTTCAGTGCGGGCCAGGTGTACAACGATCTGGCCGAGGAATCGGACCCGCATTTTTCCCTGCTTTTTAATCGAAAGGCGGACACCCCCATCGGAGGCGTCGGCTTGCTCGTCACGGCCATGACCCAGGAAAGAACCCAGCGGCGGGACGTCATTTATCTGGATCCCTTTATCCCACGCACTGATCTGGCAGGCCCCGAGCCTGCCTCGCGACAGGTGTACATGCCGCGCGGGTTCGGCTGGCGCCAGCAGAATCAGCATCAGGCGCAGTACACCTGGAGCGCCGCGCTCCAGGTGCGGACCAGCCCGGCCTTTGACGCCACCCTGCAATACTTCACGTCTCGTTATGACAAACGGGCGATCCAGTATTCGGCGGGTGTTCGCGATAACGAACTGGGCCTGGTGCCAGCCTTCGGCACGGAATTCACCGTGGACAGCGAGGGCAATTTCCACTCGGGCGCGCTCGCCTCCAGCGCGTGGCGGGGTAATCAGACAGGCGAAGGTGTACGCATGGATGGCAGTACCCAGTCGGGGCGAAGACGCAATCACACGGACGAACTGTCGCTGGAGTTCAACTACGCGCCTGACTCCCGTTGGGCCTTGCGCGCCAACGCGCAAACAATCAAAGCCCGGACAGAAGCCGCGGATTTCACCGTCTATACGGGCCGCTATCTGGACCAGCTCCAGTTCGATATGCGCGGCAGCCTGCCCGCCATGGCAGTGACACCCGTCACTGATCTCGCCGATGCGGAGGCCTATTTCTGGAATGCGGCCATGGATCACTGGGAGGACAGCTATGCGACTCTGCATACCGGTCGTCTGGACGCGGTGTTCGAAACTGGCGACGGGCCGGGCGTGACTACCCTGCAGACCGGTGCGCGCTGGTCACGCGAAGACGCTTTCATTCAGGACTCGGGCTACAACTGGCGCTCCATCAGCGACATCTGGAACGAGCCGCTTCTGGGCGTAACAGAATATGCTCCGGCTCATGCTCAACTGGTGGAAGCCACCGGTTTTTTTCGCGGCGCATCCGGTATGGACGCGCGGTTCTGGCTGCCCTCAGCTGAGCTCGCCAGCAATATCGGTCTGGCCGAACAGGTCATTCCCCAGATTCATGCCGGAAATTCGGCGGAAGTGTGGGGCCGTGATCCGTTTTATCCGCAGGACCATAGCCGGATATTCCGCGAGACCCTGGCGGTTTACGGACTGGTCAAATTTGAACATTCTATTTTCCAGTGGCCCCTACGCGGCCACATCGGCGTCCGCCACGTAGATACCGACACCCGCAGCCGCGGATACGGGCAGTTCGTCGAACTCCAGGATGAGGACAATACGCTCGACGATAACGAGGAACTATTTGCCGACGGCAACTTTTTCGTCATGGATCAGCACTCTGGTTATCGCGCCTGGCTGCCCGGTGCCCAGGTAAACCTGTCCCTGACTCCCGGCGTGATCTGGAGGGTGGCTTTGTCTCAGAACATGGCGCATCCGGATCTCAACGATCTTCGTGCTTTTGCCGAGGTACATGGCGAGACGCTCTCGCTGGACGATGGCCGGCGCGTGGTGGATCGCTGGTTGGGTGAAGCCGGCAGCCCGCACTTGCTGCCCATCCGCTCTTCCCAGTTCGATACTGCTGTGGAATGGCAATTCTCCGCAAGCGGTCGCACCCACGCCGCCGGGTTTTACAAGCACCTGGCGGATTCTTTTGAGCGTCAGGTACTTGATGAACCCTTCACCAATAACGGTGTTACTCGCAACGTGAAGGTGGAACGCCTGGTCAATGGTCGCGATGCCAGGATTCACGGGGTGGAGCTGGGGGTGAGTCAAAAAATGGGATTCCTGTCGAACGCCCTTGAACAAATGGCCATTGAAGTGAAGTACGCTCGTATCGAAAGTGATACGGCAATGACATCCGGAGGTTCAACCCTGCCACTGGAAGGCCTGTCACCCAACAACTGGAGCCTGTCGGGGACTTATCAGAACGACTTCCTTCGGGCCACTTTCAATTACCGTTGGCGGGACGACTGGCTGCAGTCGGTTATCGACCTGGACACTCAAAGACCTACGTGGCAGGCAAGCGCCGGCCGACTGGACGCCTCGCTCGTCGGCATCCTGTCGAAGAATCTCGAGCTGGCTCTGGAGGCACACAATCTTGCCGACACCGTGGAGCACACACGGTCGGGGCCCTACGAGTTTCAGGGCACACGTCACAGCCGGCTCCACCCGGCCAGTTGGGCGGTCCAGGACCGGCAGATAAGACTCATGCTGCGGGGTCGCTTTTAAAATAGCGGACCGTCTAGGGTCTGTTGACGTTTCAGCATCACCACTGCTGGAGGCCATTTTTTCGACTGACCAGGCAGCAG
>CAZXLJ010000095.1:0-12024 GCA_964641175.1 uncultured Cellvibrionaceae bacterium | reverse complement strand
GCCTTAGCCCTTCGCAAGAAGAGCAACGCGGCGGATGGACGTCTTGGCCGCGCCTAGCCGGCCGCACCTAGCCGGCCGCTCCCTACGGGGCTTGCATCGCTTCGCGAGCTCTGCGTTGCCGCTTCTCGACAGGCAGTCAGCATGCCTTCGAAGCGCCGCCTTGATCTCGCAAAGCGCTGTAAGCCAGACGCTATTCGGACTTAATCAGGGGTTCCCTAGATCCCTCAGGGCTACCGTCAATAGCGCCGTGACCGGCTCGTTTCGTCTTCTATTGTCAGCTCGGCCGCAGCATGGCTGAGATAATCGGCATCGGTTTCCGATTTCAGTTTGATCATCAGGCGAAGATCGTTGGGTGAATCCGCGTGAGACAGCGCGTCCTCGTAAGTGATTTCACCCGCATCGTACAAATCAAATAGCGCCTGATCGAAGGTCTGCATCCCCAGCTCCGTGGATCGCTTCATCAGATCTTTGAGTTCGTGAACCTGCGCTTTGCGTATCAGATCCGACGCCAGCGGGGTATTCAGAAATACTTCCAGACACGCCCGCCGCCCCTGGCCGTCCGGCGTGGGTATCAGCTGTTGCGCCACAATTGCCTTAAGGTTGAGTGACAGATCCATCCACAATTGCGAGTGCCGATCTGCGGGAAAAAAGTGAATGATCCGGTCAAGCGCCTGGTTGGCATTGTTGGCGTGCAGCGTGCACAGGCACAGGTGACCGGTCTCGGCAAAGGCAATGGCGTGGTCCATGGTTTCCCGGGAACGCACCTCGCCGATGAGAATGACGTCCGGAGCCTGACGCAGAGTGTTTTTCAAAGCCACGTCAAACGAATCGGTGTCGATTCCCACCTCGCGCTGGGTGATAACACAGCCCTGGTGCTGGTGGATAAATTCAATGGGGTCTTCAATCGAGATTATGTGGCCTTTGGAATTGCGATTGCGGTGACCAATCATTGCCGCCAGGGAGGTCGATTTACCCGTGCCCGTGGCGCCGACAAACATCACCAGGCCTCGCTTGACCATGGCCAGCTCTTTGACGATTTCCGGCAGGCCAAGATCGTCGATTTTCGGAATATTGGTTTCGATGCGTCGCAACACCATTCCACAAAGATTGCGCTGGAAAAACGCACTGGCGCGGAAACGGCCAATACCCCGGGCACTGATTGCGTAATTCAGTTCCTTTTTCTCGGCGAACTCATTGCGCTGTTTTTCGTTCATTGTGCTCAAAACCATCTCTCGCGTCTTTTCGGGCGATAGTGGCGTGGTCGTTACCGGCTGGATCTTGCCGTGAAGCTTCACTGACGGTGGAATGCCGGCAGTAATAAACAAGTCAGATGCGGACTTCTCCACCATCAGACGCAATAAGCGATCAATATCCATAACACCTTCTCGACGATTTGAAGGAGACCGGGCGGTTCACCCGCTTCGTCTGCTTCCGATTAACCAGCCGTGCCTGAATCCGCATAGCCTGAGGGTTGCCCGCATTAGAAATTTTCGGGCATTTTTGCCTTCTCTCGCGCGTGCTCACGGCTGATCGTCCGCTTCGCTACCAGATCCGCGAGACATTGATCCATCGTCTGCATGCCCACGGACGCACCAGTCTGGATCGCCGAGTACATCTGGGCCACCTTGTCTTCGCGGATCAAGTTACGGATGGCCGGGGTGCCGCGCATGATTTCATGGGCAGCGCACCGGCCGCCGCCGGTCCTTTTGATCAAGGTCTGTGAAACGACGGCCTGCAATGACTCGGAAAGCATGGACCGCACCATGGACTTTTCATTCGCCGGGAAAACGTCAACAACACGGTCGATAGTCTTTGCCGCCGAGGTGGTGTGCAACGTGCCGAACACCAGGTGCCCGGTTTCCGCTGCGGTCAATGCCAGGCGGATGGTCTCCAGGTCACGCATCTCCCCGACCAGGATGATATCGGGGTCTTCCCGCAGCGCCGAACGAAGCGCTTCGGCGAAGCCGTGGGTATCGCGGTGAACCTCGCGCTGGTTGACCAGGCACTTCTTGCTTTCGTGCACAAATTCGATGGGGTCTTCAATGGTCAATATATGGTGATACTTGCTTTCATTAATAAAATCGACCATCGCCGCCAAAGTGGTCGACTTGCCTGACCCGGTCGGGCCGGTGACCAGAACAAGACCTCGAGGAACAGAGGAAACATCGCGGAACACCTGTCCCATACCGAGCTCTTCCATGGTCAGGACCTTGGAAGGAATAGTCCGGAACACTGCACCCGCGCCCCGGTTCTGGTTAAATGCGTTGACCCGGAAACGGGCGACGCCCGGAACCTCAAAGGAAAAATCCGTTTCCAGAAATTCCTCATAGTCCTTGCGTTGCTTGTCATTCATGATCTCGTAGATCAGACTGTGCACCTGTTTATGATCCATCGGCGGCAGGTTGATGCGTCGCACATCGCCATCGACCCGGATCATCGGGGGTAGACCGGCGGAAAGGTGCAGGTCGGAAGCTCCCTGCTTTGCCGAAAAGGCCAGTAACTCGGTAATATCCATGCAAGTAAAACCCTGTTGGCGGGACTCTCAGGCGCCCCGGATACATCGCTTTGAATTCACTAGCGCGCCCTCAAATAGCGTGAAGCCACTGGGCGCGGTGTCTCATTAAGTATATGCACAAGATTTCAGACCGCCTAACTCAGGTACGAAATTCCATACGGCATCACGCAATGACGAGCGGACGCCGTTCCGATGCGGTGCAGCTGATTGCCGTGAGCAAGACGCATCCGGCCCGTTCCATTGAAGAGGCTTATGCGAGCGGACAGCTGGATTTCGGCGAGAACTACCTGCAGGAAGCTCTCGAAAAAATGGACGCGCTGGAGCACCTGCCACTGAGATGGCATTTCATTGGACCCTTGCAGAGCAACAAGACCCGGGCCATTGCCGAGCGCTTTGACTGGGTGCACGCTGTGGACCGCCTGCAGATCGCCGAGCGGCTTGACCGCCAGAGACCGGCGCATTGCGAACCGCTGAATGTCTGCGTCCAGGTCAATATCGACGATGAACCCAGCAAAGCAGGGTGCCATCCCGCGCAAGCGCTCGCGCTGTGCCTCCGGATTTCCCAGCTCCCCCGGCTGCGGCTGCGCGGCCTGATGGCCATTCCTGCGCCCGGAGCGAGCGCCGCCGCGTTTGGGCGTGTCGCCGAGTTGCAAACCAGACTGCGTACAGAAGGAAAGCTCAATCTGGACACCCTGTCGATGGGGATGTCCGACGACCTGGCGGACGCTATCGCCGCGGGCGCAACCCTGGTGCGGATCGGCACCGCAGTTTTCGGTCCCAGAGCCAAGGGAAATGCTGTTTAGGGCCTGTTAACACTCATTTGATTGCACCTGCCGGAGGTCGTTTTTTCGGCGGGCTATACGGCCATCAATCATGAAGAGGCAAGAATAAAGATGAACTCAGCCAGACTTGGTTTTATCGGCGGCGGCAACATGGCGCGAAGCATTATTGGTGGCCTGCAAACTCGTGGCTTTACCCAGGAACATATGATCGTCAGCGATCCCAATCCGGACTCACTTGCCGCGCTGAAACGCGAATTCGGCATTCAGACGACCAGCGACAACCTTGCCGCCGTCAAAGAGGTCGATATCCTCATTCTCGCGGTGAAACCGCAAGTGCTCAAAGACGTCTGCCTGGTCATTCGGGGGCACCTGCCACCCGGCGCGCTGGTTATCTCCATCGCCGCCGGCATCACCTGCAAAAGCCTGGAGAACTGGCTCGGCCCGGTTCCCGTAGTGCGTTGCATGCCGAATACTCCGGCACTGGTGCAGGCAGGCGCCAGCGGACTGTTTGCCAACGCCGGGGTGAGCGACGCCCATCGCCATCTGGCGACCGCGATTATGGAAGCCGTCGGTCTGGTGTGCTGGGTCGGGGAAGAGCGTCTGATCGACGCGGTCACGGCGGTGTCTGGCAGCGGGCCGGCGTATTTCTTTTTAATGATGGAAGCCATGACAGACGCCGGCGAACAGTTGGGCCTGGATCGGCAGACCGCTGCGCAATTAGCCATTCAAACCGCGGCCGGAGCTGCTAAACTGGCGGCCGGCAGTGATCTGGACACAGCCGAGCTGCGCCGCCGCGTCACCTCACCCGGGGGTACGACCGAGCGCGCCATTGCCGTGTTTGAAGATCACGATCTTCGGGGCACTGTACGGGCCGCATTGGCTGCCTGCGCGGATCGCTCGGTTGAACTTGCCCGCATTCTGGGAGGCTAGGGAACCTCTGATCAAGTCCGGACAGCGTCTGCGCGAGACAAGTCGGATTCCCCAGGGGCCTTCCAGCACGCTATAGATGCCATCCGGATTAAACAGAGGTGCCGTTGCTGGCGCCGACAACCAAAGCGATCATCGAGGCACTCCCCTTACATGAGTACTCTGCAGGAAATTCTTATTTTTTTGATCCGGGTGTTCGGATCTCTTTATCTGACACTGATTCTGCTGCGCTTTTTGCTCCAGGCGGCGCGCGCCGACTTCTATAATCCGATCTCGCAATTGCTGGTCAAGCTCACCAACCCGTTGCTTATTCCCCTGCGCAAGATCATCCCCGGTATCTGGGGAATCGACCTGGCTTCGCTGGTGCTCGCATTGGCCTTCCACTGGATTGCCATGCAGCTTGTGCTGTTTGTGTCCGGCATCGGCTGGGGCCCGCCCCTGCACATGGTCGGCTGGAGCCTGATCGCCCTGACACTCAACATCATCAACATCTACCTGTTCGCCGGCTTTGTTTTGTTTATCACCAGCTTCATCGCCCCATACAGTACCCATCCGGCGCTGCTGCTGGTGCGGCAACTGCTCGAGCCTATCCTGGCGCCGGTCCGTCGCTATGTGCCGGCCGTAGGCGGACTGGATTTCTCGCTGTTTTTTGCGGGAATCTTTCTCGTCATCTTGCGCATCGTCGTCATCGGCATCGGTCGCAACATTCAGACACCTTTTGGACTGTTAATTGGCTACACCTGATACCTGCTCCAGCTTAGTCACCATGGAAACTGTCTTTCCGGCCGACTCTGTCGGTCTGGTGCAGCCCCGTCAGATCCACTTCGATGGCTCCCTGCAACTGGCCAATGGCCGGGTGCTGCAGGGCTACGATCTGATGGTGGAGACCTATGGTGAGCTCAACCCGGCGAAGTCCAACGGGGTATTGATCTGCCATGCACTGTCCGGCCACCACCACGCGGCGGGCTACCACAGCCGCGAAGATAAAAAGCCTGGATGGTGGGACGCGTATATTGGTCCCGGTAAAGCCATAGATACGCGGAAATTTTTTGTCGTATCCCTCAACAATATCGGCGGCTGCCACGGTTCCACAGGACCGCAGAGCATCAATCCTGCCACCGGCGAGCCCTGGGGCGCGGACTTCCCGACCCTGCGGGTCCGGGACTGGGTAGAAACCCAGTACCGGCTGATGAAGCATCTGGGCATTGATCAGTGGGCCGCAATTGTAGGTGGCAGCCTCGGCGGCATGCAGGCGATGCGATGGTCCCTGGAGCATCCGGAGGCGCTGCGACACTGCGTGACGATTGCCTCGTCCATGAAGCTTTCCGCGCAAAATATCGCGTTTAACCAGACCGCACGACAAGCCATCACCTGCGATCCGGATTTTGCCGGTGGCCACTACCTCAAAGACGGCAAGCAGCCGCTGAACGGATTGTCTGTGGCACGCATGATCGGCCACATTACCTATCTGTCACACGACGGGATGGGCGAGAAATTCGGGCGGGAATTGCGCTCTGGCAGCTTTGATCTCGGCACGGAAGAGCCAGTCGAATTCCAGATCGAGAGCTACCTGCGCCATCAGGGCAGTCGCTTTTCGAAGACCTTTGATGCGAATACCTACATTCTTATGACCCGCGCCCTGGACTACTTCGATCTGGCGCGCGCCTACGACGATGACCCGGTCGCCGCATTCAGACATGCGCGCTGCAAGTTCCTCGTGATTTCCTTTACTTCTGACTGGCGCTTCGCCCCCGAGCGTTCACGGGAGATCACCACCGCGCTGATGCGTGCCGAGAAGGACGTAGTGTATGCCGAAATCGAGTCGAACTATGGCCACGATGCGTTTCTCGTACCAAATCAACCACGCTACGAAGCACTGTTCGCGACTTACATGCAGGGAATCGGGCTGTAATGCGGATTGATCTGCGGATTGTTGACCAGTGGATAAAGCCGGGCTCAAGGGTGCTGGACCTCGGCTGTGGCGATGGCACCATGCTCAAGCATCTGGTCGACCAGAAAAATGTCCGCGGCTACGGTCTGGAGATAAGCCCGGAAGGCATTATTGCCTGTGTCGCCAAAGGCCTTAACGTGATCGAGCAGAACCTCAACGAAGGGATGAGCAACTTCGATGACGACAGTTTTGACACCGTGATCATGTCGCAGACTTTGCAGACCATGCGGGCCCCCCGGAAGACCCTCGCGGAAATGACCCGGGTTGGTCGCGAGTGCATCGTTACCATCCCCAATTTCGGCCACTGGCGCGCCCGGATGCACCTTTTTTTCAAGGGCCGGATGCCGGTTTCCGACCTCCTGCCCTACGAATGGTACAACACGCCCAATATCCACTTTTGCACATTCAAGGACTTTGAGATTCTCTGCCGCGATATGGGTCTGAACGTGATGGAAAAGTCGGTGACTGCGGAGCAGCAGTTAAGCAGTTTGCTACAAGCGGTCAATCCCAATTTATTCGGCGAAATCGGCATCTTCCGTGTCCGAAAGTAGTCGCGTCTGGTCTGAAAGATGAGAGGTGCACGCGTGCGATTTGCCAGCCTGGTTCTGATTTCCATTTGCTATTGCTTGCCTGCCTTTGCGCAGGAGGTGGAATCAACCCGCATCCTGGGCGATTACCAGGTGCACTACAGTGTTTTCAACAGCCAGTACGTTCCGGCGGATATTGCCACAGTACATGGGCTCGTTCGGGGGAAGGATCAGGCTCTCATCAATATCACGGTGCAGGAAGCTGCTACCGGTAAAACCATTCCGGCCCGGGTCTCGGGTCACGCCCGCAATCTGCTGCAGCAACTCAAACCTCTGGATTTCAAGGCCATCGAAGAGCCTGGGGCGCACTATTCGATTGCAAGCCTGCGGCACTCCCATGAAGAAGTGTTCCATTTCATTATCGACATCTCGCCACCGAGCGCCTCCCGGCCTTTGCGCCTGGAATTCAACCGCAAACTGTACGTGGAACAATAAATGACGGCACGTGAGAAGATAGTCGTCCTGGCGACAGGCAATCCCGGCAAACTGGCGCAATTTCAGCAACTACTGGCCGAGTGCGACTTTGAAATCCGGCCGCAAAGCGATTACAACCTCCCCGCCGCCGAGGAAACAGGCCTGACGTTTATCGAGAATGCCATTATCAAGGCGCGACATGCCTGCGCCGCCACCGGTCTCCCCGCGCTGGCGGACGATTCAGGCCTGGAAGTGGATGCATTGAAGGGAGCACCCGGTATCTATAGCGCACGCTACGCGGGTGCTGAAGCTTCCGATGCAGACAATAACCGCCGGCTGCTTGAGGACCTGCGCGGTGTACCGCCGGAACAACGCACGGCGCGCTACCAGTGCGTGCTGGTCTATATGCGGCACGCCGCCGATCCAACCCCTTTGGTCTGCCAGTCCGCATGGGAAGGCTGCATCCTCGACATTCCCCGAGGTTCCGGCGGCTTCGGCTACGACCCCCTGTTTTTTGATCCGGTCGCGGGCCGCGCCAGTGCCGAGATGGACGACGAAGAAAAGTATCGTTTGAGTCATCGCGGCAAGGCCATGCGGCTTTTGCTCCAGGCAATGCGGGCTTCATGACTGAGCCACTGCCCCCGACGGGCGTACACGAACTGCCACCCCTTTCGCTGTACGTCCACATACCCTGGTGCGTGCGCAAATGCCCCTATTGCGACTTCAATTCCCACGAGTCCAGACATATTCCGGAACCGGAATATGTGCAGGCTCTGCTGGCGGATCTCGCCCTTGACCAGCCGCTGGCGCAACGCCGGCCCCTGAAGTCGATATTTTTTGGTGGCGGCACCCCCAGCCTGTTCAGTGCGCGTGCCATACACGATATCCTCGCCGGCATTGAGCAACAGGTCCGCTTCAGTGCGGATTGTGAAATCACCCTCGAGGCGAACCCGGGCACCACCGAATGCACGGACCTGAAAGGGTTTCGGGCGGCAGGCGTCAACCGGCTGTCTTTCGGTGTGCAGTCCTTCAACGATCTGCACCTGCAGCAATTAGGGCGTATCCACGACAGTCGCCAGGCGCTGACAGCCATCAGGCAAGCACGTCAGGCCGGCTTTACCAATATCAACCTGGATCTCATGCACGGGTTGCCGGGGCAGTCCCTTACCGACGCGATGGCCGATCTGCAACAGGCAATCGAACTCGCGCCGGAGCATCTGTCCTGGTACCAGCTGACCATCGAACCCAATACCGCTTTTTATAAACGGCCGCCGACACTCCCACCCGATGAAACCCTTGCAGACATCCAGGATGCTGGCCACGCGCATTTGGAGCAGCAGGGCTTCGGCCGCTACGAAATCTCCGCCTACAGTCAACCGGGACGCGAGGCTCGTCATAACATCAATTACTGGGAATTCGGCGATTACCTGGCTATCGGAGCGGGCGCTCACGGGAAGATCACGACGCCCGCTGGACGCGTGCTCCGCTATCAGAAAACCCGCCGACCCGAAGCCTACCTTGCCGCCAATGAGCCATTTAACGCGGCTGAACATCTGGTAGACGACGAGCAGCTGCCGGTGGAATTCATGATGAATGCGCTGCGGCTGGTGCGCGGCGTACCGCGTTTCATGTTCAGTTTTCGCACCGGCCTGCCAGACTGCACGCTTGAGAAGCCACTTGCGCGTCTGCGCGACAGGGGCCTGATGGTTGCTGGCACCGAGCGACTGCAGACAACGGAGCTGGGGCTGCGGTTTCTGAACGACGTACTTGCGGAGTTCTGAGGTTGTTGATTACCCCCCTCGATCCCGTTGGGACCATCGTCCATTTTCGAGGTCAAATTGCGGATTGCACCCGTATCAGCAATTATCAGGAAGTTACGCCGGGAAATCTCCGGAGTGTCCGGCAGATTGGCGCGGATTAGCAAACGTTCAGCAAATGGGGAACTCACTGCAGAATGCAAAATGATCATCTGACCCAACGAATCCCTGAACCGGACGGCACCGAGACGGCGGATGTCAGCCTCAGCAACCCCGCCTATTACATCAACCGGGAGCTGAGCAATCTCAGTTTCAATCAGCGAGTACTGGCGCAGGTCATGGATGAATCGCACCCACTCCTGGAACGGCTGCGGTTTCTGCTCATCTTCAGCTCCAATCTCGATGATTACTTTCAGATTCGCGTCGCCGGGCTCATGCAGAGCATCCTGTATGAACGCGAAGTCACCGGCCCGGACGGATTGCCCGCACGCGACTGTCTGAAACGGATCAGCGAAATCTGCCATGACCTGGTGAGTCAGCAATATGACATGCTCAATCACATCCTGATACCGGCGCTGGAAAAGGAAGGCATCAGCTTTCTGAGACGCGGCCAGTGGAGTGATGCACAGTCTGCCTGGATCGAAAATTACGTCTCCACCTGTGTGATGCCGGTCATCAGCCCGATCGGCCTGGACCCGGCGCACCCGTTTCCGCGTCTGGTAAACAAAAGCCTGAACTTTATTGTTGCGCTGGACGGAAAGGACGCGTTCGGACGCAACCTGGGGTTGGCCATAGTGCCGGCGCCGCGCTCACTGCCGCGAATCGTGGAATTGCCCGTCGATGTTGCGCCCGGGAATCACGCACTGGTATTTCTCTCATCGATGATTCACGCCCATGCGGATCAACTCTTCCCCGGCATGACGGTAAAAGGCTGCTATCAGTTCCGCATCACCCGCAATGCCGATCTGGACGTCGATATCGAAGGCATTGAAGATCTGGCGCGTACCCTGCGCGGCGAACTTCACTCACGCCGCTTCGGTACCGCTGTGCGTCTGGAAGTCGCGGACAACTGTCCCAAGGAACTGACCGACTTTCTGCTTAATGAAATCGGCCTGACGGAAGACGAGCTGTACCAGGTCAACGGGCCCGTCAACCTGCAACGACTGATGGAACTGGGGGATGTGCTGAACCGTACCGATCTCCAGTTTCCGGCGTTTGTGCCCGGAATCCCCAAAGGCTTGACCCGCAAGGACAATATTTTTCACGCTCTCAGCAAACGCCCTTATCTGTTGCTGCACCCCTTTGAATCTTTCGCCCCGGTGGTGCAAATGGTACGCAAGGCGGCCAAGGACCCGGATGTGGTGGCAATCAAACAGACGCTTTACCGCACGGGCAATGAATCTTCCATTGTGGACGCTTTACTGGACGCAGCCCGCAATGGCAAAGAGGTGGTGGTGGTCGTGGAGCTTCGCGCCCGGTTCGATGAGGAAGAGAATCTGGAACTCGCCAGTCGCCTGCAGGAAGCCGGAGCAGTGGTCGTGTATGGGGTTGTTGGCTACAAGACTCACGCGAAGATGATGCTGATTGTCCGCCGCGAAAACGGACATCTGCGCCGCTACTGCCATCTCGGGACCGGCAATTACCACAGCGGCAACGCACGTCTGTACACCGATTATTCCCTGCTCACGGCGGCACCGGCGATTTGCGAGGACATCCATCGCATTTTCCAGCAGCTCACCGGCATGGGTAAAACCGAGAAAATGAACTGTCTTTATCATGCGCCTTTTACTTTGAAACGGCAGCTGCTGCGCTTCATTGAGGGCGAAATCAAAGCCCGCCACGAAGGACTGGAAAGCCGGATTATTATCAAGTGTAACGGCCTGACCGAAGAGAAAATGATTCAGGCGCTTTACAAGGCTTCACAGGCCGGTGTGAAAATCGATCTTATCGTACGCGGCATGTGCGCACTCCGACCGGGCGTTGCCGGAATTTCCGAAAACATCCGCGTATTTTCCATCGTCAACCGCTTTCTGGAGCACAGTCGCGTTTATTACTTCGCCAATGCCCGCCCGCAGGTCTACTGTGCCAGCGCCGACCTGATGGACCGGAATCTCAACAGACGGGTAGAAATCTGCTTTCCGCTGGAAGAGAACGATATGGCTGAACGTGTCCTCAAAGATCTCGAACTCTACCTGAACGACGGCGCGCATCGCTGGCAACTGCATCCGGACGGCGAATATGTCCGTATTAACGACACCACGCAGCCGGCGGCCCAGACGGTACTTCTGCAACAACTGGCCAAACCACTGGTATAGCTGGTAGCGGCAGGCACTCGCGACGAACCGGTGAGCTCCGTTCAGGGTCCTTTCTGAAAAAGACCCGAGCTTGTAACTGGCCGGGGCAGTCCTTATTATGCCCAACGCGAGACCTGTTCCGTGATCAGCGTCGCCATCCCAGCAAGGGCGCCCAGACAAACCGGTTCGAGAAAATTTACCGCCGTGGAGATTCCCAAGATATGAGTTCAATTACGAGCGTGACAGACGAGAGTTTCGAACAAGAAGTACTGCAGGCAGACAGCCCGGTGCTGGTAGACTTCTGGGCCCCCTGGTGCGGCCCCTGCAAAATGATTGCACCGGTACTTGAAGAACTTTCTGGCGTATACGAAGGCAAAATCAAAATCTGCAAAATGGATGTTGACGCGAACAAGCTGACGCCGCAGAAATTCAATATCCGGGGAATTCCGACGCTGATACTGTTCAAAGGCGGCAACGCTGAAAGCACCAAAGTCGGCGCCCTGTCGAAAGCCCAGTTGACAGACTTCATCGAGTCAAACATTGCCTGATCGACGGGCAAGGCACTGCGGGCTGGAAAGCAGCTCGCAGAATAATAAAAAAGATCGGTTTGCAGCTTTGCGCTTGAGAATCTTTAAGGCTATACTCAAACACATCTGAGGGTCACATTCTCCCGCCATCGCAAACCTCCGGCTACCAAATAAACTGACTGGCGATGGCTGAAAGCCTGGTAAGACCCCACTGCCCTGACTGGCTTCCCCTGATTATTTCCTGTGTACGTCTGACATATTCAAACTGTA
>CAZXLJ010000094.1:0-12250 GCA_964641175.1 uncultured Cellvibrionaceae bacterium | reverse complement strand
TAAATTATGATTCTTCGGGCAGCTTTAATTGCTAGGGAACCTCTGATTAAGTCCGGACAGCGTCTGCGCGAGACAAATCGGACCGACGCTCGGCGTTCAGCCCGCAAGGCGCTATTCGTAGCGAATGGCCTTAGCCCTTCGCAAGAAGAGCAACGCGGCGGATGAATGTCCTGGCCGCGCCTGGCCGGCCGCACCCTAAAAGGAGCTTGCATCGCTTTGCGAGCTCTGCGTTGCCGCTTCTCGACAGGCAGTCCGCATGCCTTCGAAGCGCCGCCTTGATCTCGCAAAGCGCTGTAAGCCAGACGCTACTCGGACTTGATCAGAGGTTCCCTAGCCGTGTATTGAATGGAGTCCGGATATCCGCGCAAAGCGGAAAACATAATAATGCGAACGGGCCATGTAGAATCCGAAATTGAACGGGTAATGCAACAGGCGCTGATCGTTCCAATACTCACTGTTGCAAGTCGGCTCCAGCGCCGTTTGGTTACGGATTCATGTTTCACAGCATCCGCTACAAACTCATTGCCATCGCGACCCTGTTTATAATCGCATGCGCGACGACCGTGTTTCTGCTCGCCATCCGGGAACATGAATTTCTGTACCGACAACTGGTGGAAAAACATCTGACGGCGCTGACGGACAACATGGCTGATGATTTGTCGCTGCTTTTACGGGCGCCGAATAAAGCCGGACTTGGTGCCATAGCCAGTGAAATGTCGCGATTTGACCGCTATGACTTCATCATGTCGGCCGACGTTTATGACGGGCAGTGGAATTTGCTGCACAGGTACGTGCACCCGGCCGCCCCTGAAGGTCCCTCCGGTTTATCAATCGAAACAGAAGTATTTCCGCAACTGCCTGTGGGTATTTCCACCGCCAGGCGTAGCGTGGTTGCCGTAAGTCCCATTGGTCCGGCCGGTAACGAGCAAGGGTATCTGCTGGTGAAACACGATGTCAGGGGGCCGTTGTTCCAGAGCCAGAAGCAGCTGTTTCTGAGCGCAGCACCCATGATTACTACATCTATTGTGGTGGCGATCCTGATATCGGTATGGATCTATCGTCAGTTACTTTCGCCTCTGGAGCGGCTTTCGCGCGTGACTCGCCTTGTCGAGCAGACCGGAAACTACCAGACAGATATCGATATCCGTGGCCACGATGAAGTTTCTCAGCTTGCACAGGACATCAACAAGCTGCTTAAGGCGATCGATGAAGAGTCCCGGATCAACAAAAAACAGACTGCGATATTGCTCGACCAGCAAAAATCGATGCAACGCCTTGCCAATTATGATGCGCTTACCGGATTGCCCAACCGCCTTTTTTTCATGGACCTGCTCCGGATAGAACTTTCCCGGTGCGAGCGGCAGGGGCGCGACCTCGCCATCATGTTTATCGACGTCGACGGTTTCAAGGAGGTCAACGACACCTTGGGCCACGAGGCTGGCGACCAGTTGCTGGTGGCGGTCACGCAAGAAATTTCCCGTTGTCTTCGACATGGCGATGTGTTGGCCAGGCTGGGTGGTGACGAGTTTCTCATCATGATGCCGGAATTGTGTGATGCCCAGACGGCGAGCAATATAGCCGCCCGCATTGTAAAAGGGCTGCAAGAACCATTGAACGTTAATGGCTGGAGCGTCATTACCGGTGTCAGCATAGGCATCGCCCGGGCGACCGATGCCGATTTCGATATCAATACCTTTATCAGCAATGCGGATATTGCGATGTATGCTTCCAAAGAGAAAGGCAAGGGGACGTTTACAGAATTCCATCAAGGGTTGCTGGATGAAAGCCGGCGTCGCATGAAACTGGCTGGCGCCATTAATCACGCGCTGACAAATAACGAGTTCAGCATCTGCTATCAGCCGAAGGTGTCCCAGGAGGGGCGGGTCGACGGTTTCGAAGCGCTCATCCGCTGGCATAACTCCGAATTCGGCGAGGTTGCGCCCGCCGAATTTATTCCTATCGCTGAGCAGGGTGGCAAGATCCGGATAATTACAGCCTGGGTCCTGGATCGTGTCTGCGCCGACATGGCGACCCTGAAACGGCTCGGAGGCTCCAATGTCCTCGTGTCGGTCAACATTTCCAGCCAGGACCTGAGTGACCCGGAATTTCTCAATCTGGTTCAGGGTCATCTGCAACGCTATGGCGTGTCGATCTGCAACATTCAGCTGGAGATCACGGAATCGAGCTACCTGCAAAACTTTGCTGCGGCGAATGAGTTCTTTTTCCACATCCAGCAAATGGGTGGATCGATAGCTCTCGACGACTTTGGCATAGGTTACTCCTCATTGAGTTACCTCACCCGCATCAATATTGACACTCTGAAAATCGATCAAGCGTTTGTCAGTGGCTATGACAAGTCGAGCCGGGATACGGTGATCCTCAAAACGATTCTTGAACTGGCGGAAAAAATGGGGCTGTCGGTATGCAGTGAAGGTATAGAAACCGAGGCCCAGGCTTGTTTTGTTCTTTCCCGTGGCAGCCACCATTTACAGGGTTTTCTGTTTGCCAGGCCGGTACCCATCGATCAGCTTGAGCAGGCGGTCATCGCCGCGCGGGAGCAGTTCGATCGCGTAGTTGCCGAAGCCGAGGTTTGAAGCCGGGGTTTGAAACCGAGGTTTGAAACCGAGTCAATTATTTGACCGGCGATTAGATGGTTGTCTTCAACTGTTTGATAAATAATAAGAAATACTTATGGCCTAAGCTTTGCTTCGCAGGACTCTGAACGTGGACCTGGTGGTCCACCGCCAGTTTATTGCCGGAGCACTATCCATGTCAGAAGCGTCCAAGAAGCCGTCTACCCCGCCAGCGACTCCGCCAGCCGACGCGGATGGATGGATAGCCCCCAATGCCAGGCATTATCTGGCAACCTCCTACCGCTTGCTGCAGTTGCACGTCTCCACGCTCACAAGCGATCTGCAGGTGATGGCGGCGAAAAAAGATGCAGAACTTGCTGAAAAACGGCAGCTCGCGCACCGGCTGGAAACCCTGCTGGAGTCCCTGCCGGGCGGCGTCGTGGTGCTGGATTCACAGGGCAGGGTGGTGCAGTGCAACCCCGCGGCGCAGCACATGCTGGGTCATGCGTTAATCGGGGATCGCTGGAGAGACCTGATTAAAACCTGTTTTGCCCCCCGCGGTGATGATGGTCTCGAAGTCTCGACGCCTGCCGGCACCAGGATAAGTCTGGCAACGTCTTCCCTGGGCGACGAAGGACAGATCATCCTGCTTACGGATCAGTCAGAGACGCGTCGCCTGCAGCGGATGGTCAGTCGCAGCGAACGGTTGTCGGCATTGGGAAAGATGGTTTCAGCGCTGGCTCACCAGATCCGGACGCCGTTAAGCGCCGCCATTCTCTACGCCGACCATTTGCGCAGCCCATCGTTACCGGAGCGGCAGCGCGAGCAGTTTTCCGAAAAGTTGTTCGGCCGGTTACTGCATATGGAGCGGCAAGTACAGGACATGTTGCTGTTTGTTCGGCAGGAACTGCCGCTGAATGACGAAACAGATCTGGCCGATCTCGAGCTGGGCCTGCGTTGCGCGACCGAAGTCATGCTCGCCAACAGTCAGTGCCAATATCACTGGATCAATCGCAATCCGGAAGTCCGGATCCGCTGCCAGCGCGAAGCCCTGATCAGCGCCCTGGTCAATCTGGTGACCAATGCGCTCCAGGCCTGTCCCTCGGGAGGCACCATCGAGATTGAAATGCTCGCCGCACACGCTCATGGGAATGCCTGCGTGTTGCTGTCTGTGACGGACGACGGCTGCGGCATGTCGTCCGAACAGCTCGAACGATCACAAGAGCCGTTTTATACCACCAAGGCACAGGGCACCGGCCTGGGTCTGGCGGTAGTGCGGTCGGTTGCACGAGCACATGGTGGCGATTTTGAAATGACTTCCCGACTCTCGCAGGGAACGCGTGCCTGCATCACCCTGCCAACTTCCACCGAAATTTCAGGAGCCTGACATGACGCTGACGGCCCGGAAGATTGCCCCTGGTATAGAAATCTCTGCGACGGTCCTCGTGGTGGAAGATGACCCGGCTCTGCGGGAGGCTCTGGTTGACACCCTGCAACTGGCAGGCTTCGGAACCCTCGAAGCCGCCTCTGCGGAGGCGGCGCTGACTCTGCTGGGAAGCCGGAGCGGCGTCAGCATGGTCGTGTCGGATGTCAATATGAGCGGTATGAACGGGCACGACCTGCTGAAAACGGTTTGCAGGCAGTATCCCCATATCCCGATGTTGCTGATTACTGCTTATGCCAGCATTGCCAGCTCCGTCGAGGCGATGCGCGACGGGGCGGTCGATTACCTGGTCAAGCCCTTTAAGCCGGAACTGCTGGTAAAAACAGTGCGGCGCTATTGCAGCAGCCAGGGCGGTCTGGAAGACGAACTGATTGCGGAAGACCCGGCCAGTCAACAGCTGTTGCGCCTGGCCGCCCGGGTCGCCCAGTCGGATTCGACGGTGCTGCTTCTGGGCGAGTCAGGCACCGGCAAAGAGGTACTCGCACGGTATATTCATCAGCAATCGCAACGCAGTCAGGGTCCTTTCATTGCCCTGAACTGCGCTGCCATTCCGGAGAACATGCTCGAAGCCATGCTGTTCGGTTACGAAAAGGGCGCCTATACCGGAGCGCACTCCGCTTCTCCCGGGAAATTCGAACAGGCCGAAGGCGGGACACTCTTGCTGGACGAGATTTCGGAGATGGATATTGGCCTGCAGGCGAAACTGTTGCGGGTGCTGCAGGAGCGTGAAGTGGAACGTCTGGGGGCTCGGCGGGCAACGAAGCTGGATGTACGGGTCATAGCGACCTCAAACCGGAATATTCGCCAGGAGGTTGCCCAGGGCAAGTTTCGGGAAGACCTTTATTTCCGCCTGAGTGTGTTGCCATTGCAGTGGGCACCGCTGCGTGACCGCCTGGGCGATATTCTGCCTCTCGCACAAAAACTGCTGGAGAGGCATTCGCAGCGGCAGCACCGATACGGGGTTCAACTCAGCCCGGCTGCCCGGCAGACTTTGCTGGAATACCGGTGGCCGGGAAATGTCAGGGAGCTGGACAACACCATGCAGCGGGCCCTCATCTTGCAGCCCGGGTCACTGATTCAGCCGGAAGATCTGGGACTGGGGGTAGAGCCCCAGTTCAGCCCCAAGCCGGATCTGGAATACTCGATGAGTTACCGGTCCGTCCCCGTGAAAGGCGAAGCGGAGATGGACCAGCCGCTGACAGAAGCGCCGGAGAGATTGAATCTGGATCTGCGTCAGCGGGAGTTCGAGATTATTCTGAAAACGCTTCGGGAGGAAGGGGGCAGCAAGAAGAAGACGGCGCAAAGACTCGGATTGAGTGCGAGAACACTGCGCTATAAGGTCGCCCGTCTGCGAGACCTGGGCTTCGCTGTAGAGGCCGATTGATGATCGGCCAGGACCCGGTAAACGCGTGCCGATACCGGAATTGAATAAAAAGTTTGATCATCATCGCGATTAATAAAAAAGTGTTCTTAAAACAGGTGCATGGGCCAGAAAAAGTGCTTTGTAAATCGTTTGGATCGGCTTCATACTCCGCCGTAAAATCCGGCCGCCTTTGAAGGGGGGCGAGGGTGGAATTGACCGCAGTTTCCCTCGGGGTTTTTTAGTTGACGATTTTATCTCATCGCTAAAGGAGTATGAAAATGGGCGTAGAGGTTCTTGATGCAACCATCGATGCAACAGAATTGTCTGCTGATGATGTTTTTGAAGAGGAAAGTCCGAAAACCGCAAAGTTGAACGTCGACGCCCGAAGGCGTCTCGAAAACAAGCTCGAAGAACTTCGCTTGCAGCGGGAGCTTCGCAGCTATGACTTCGACGTTTAAATCGTTGACCTGAACCTGCCAGTATTGTTATCCGCTGCGACTGCCGGCGCGGTCGCAGATTTCTGAATTTCCGCTCGTTCAATAAGCTCCCTCGCTACACCCGCATCACCATCGCCCGGTCCATGCGACCCGTCCCTCGCTCGAGTCAATGCTGCGAAGGGACGTCCATCCCACGTTCCGCAGTACTTTCAGTTCTTGGCCCAGTTTGTGCTCCTCGCCCGTTAGGGTACAAATTTTCGCCGTTTCCCGACAATACTTTGGCACATCAGCCAGTCCGGACGGGGCGATTCAGGAAAAGGTAAAGCCATGACAGATCGGGTAGATATCAGCCGCCTGCTACACGAAATGCGAGCGCTCAAATCGCAGACCCAGGCCTTTGGTGGTCTGGGGCCGGTCGGTCGCGAAGCAGATGTCAAAAATCCGGCTCAGAAGGTCAATGGTCCCGGATTTGGAGATGTTCTGAGTCAGGCTTTGAACAAGGTCAACGAAGTGCAGAAATCTTCTGCAACCATGGCCGATGCATATGTTAGAGGCGACCGCAGTATCGACATCGCTGAAGTCATGATCGCTTCCCAGAAATCATCCATCGCATTGCAAGCGACAACTCAGGTGCGCAACAAGATTGTGGAAGCCTACAAAGACATTATGAACATGCCCATTTAAGGACATTTCGAATCCGGACGATGCAAATCGAACCCAACCACTCTAATCGGCTTTTTTGAATCCCATGGCGAATGCTAGAGCAATGAACGCAGGCACAAAAGGTGGCACCGACCTGGTAGAGGGTTTCAACAACCTCAACCTGTTACGCCAGGTCGGACTGATGATCGGTCTGGCGGCGAGCGTGGCCATCGGCTTCTGGGTGGTTTTATGGACGCAGAGTGAAGATTATCGCCCCCTCAACGGTCCCGGTGACCGGTTTGATCCCGCCGAGGTTGCCCAGGTACTCGATACACTCGAGATCCCTTACAAGATTGACCTCGCCTCTGGATCCATGCTGGTTCCGGTGGATCATGTGCACAAGGCTCGTCTTAAACTGGCCGAAGCCGGTGTGGCCGGTAACAAAGAGATCGGCTTTGAATTGCTGGACAAGGAGCAGCCGCTGGGCACCAGCCAGTTTATGGAAACCACACGCTATCGTCGCAGCCTGGAAGGGGAGCTGGCGCGCACCATCTCCAGTATTCAGGCCGTCCGGTCCGCACGGGTCCACCTCGCCATTCCCAAAGCCTCAGTGTTTGTCCGCGATGGCCGCGAACCCAGCGCGTCAGTGTTTGTCGAGCTGTTTCCCGGCCGTACCCTGGAGCCGCACCAGAAAAAAGGCATTGCCAATCTGGTTGCCTCCAGCATCCCGGAACTCAAAGTCTCCAATGTCACCCTGGTCGATCAGAAAGGGGCGCTGATTTCAGTCAGCGATGAAGACGAGAAACTGATCGTGGCGGCGCAACATCTGGATTACACCCGCAAGATTGAAGATGACGTGGTGCTGCGGATACGGCGTCTGCTCAGTCCCGTTATCGGTGACGACCGCTTCAAGACCGAAGTCAGTGCCGACGTGGATTTTACGGAGATTGAGCAGGCCGAGGAGTCCTTCAACCCGGACATGCCGGCCCTGCGCAGTGAATCGACCATCAAGGAACAGCAGTTGGGTGCTACCACGCCCGGCGGCATACCGGGTGCCCTGACCAATCAGCCGCCGGCAGATGGCGTGGCACCCGAGACAATTACAGGAGCCGGACCGGATGGTGCAGCGCCAGGTGCGCCTTCAAACACCCGCAGCCAGGCGACCCGCAATTTCGAGCTGGATCGGACCATCAGTTTTACCAAACACCAGAAAGGTCGGCTGCGACGCATATCTGTAGCGGTGGTTGTGGACGATAAAGTGGTGTTCGATGCGGAAGGCAAACCGCAGCGGGTGCCCTGGACCGAGGCCGAGCTCGAGCGTATGTCTATACTGGTTAGGGACGCAGTCGGCTTTTCTGCCGCCCGGGGTGATAGCGTGAATGTCATCAACGAATCTTTCCTTCGAACCGAAGATCCGGTACTGGAGGAAATGCCCTGGTGGGAAGCCGATGGTGCCAAGTTTTTCGCAAAGCAAGGCGTGGGCTTGTTGATCGTCCTCGTGTTGATCGTTGGCTTCTTGCGGCCGGTCATCAAGAGTCTGGCATCGTCTGGAGTGAAGGCGCGTGCCGAGGATGAAGCCCGCGAACTGGCAGCCTTGCAGGCAGCAGGTGTCGACAGTTTCGACTCGCTGTCCAACGAAACGGTGACTTTGACAGGCGGCGATTCCCTGGCGTTGCCCAGCCCGGAAGACAGTTATGAACAGCAACTCAACGCCGTCAAGGGGTTGGTAGCCGATGACGCAGGACGCGTCGCCCAGGTAATCAAACGCTGGATCAATGAAGAATGAGTAAAGAAGCCGTCCGAGGGAAAACTGACAAAGGCAAGGCTGACGAAAATGCCGGCAAGCCGGCCCTCAGTATTTCACGCCTGAACCAGGCCGCGATCCTCTTGCTGAGCCTGGGCGAGAAGTCCGCTGCGGAAATTCTGAAGCACATGGGGCCCAAGGAAGTCCAGCGGCTTGGCGCCGCCATGTCTCAATTGAAGAACGTGCAACAGAACGAAGTGGAAGCAGTTCTTAACAACTTTCTCGGAGAAGTGCGCACCCAGACCGGTCTTGGCATGGGCGCCGATGCCTATATTCGTAACATGCTGGTGTCAGCACTTGGTGAAGATAAGGCCAGTGGCCTGATCGACCGGATTTTGATGGGGGGCAATACGACGGGTCTGGACACTTTGAAGTGGATGGATCCGCGTTCCGTAGCAGACATCATTCGCAACGAACACCCACAGATCCAGGCTATTGTTCTGGCCTATCTGGATCCCGACCAGTCCGCTGAAGTATTAACCTATTTCACCGAAAAAGTCCGACTGGAAGTGATGATGCGACTGGCCTCACTGGACACGGTGCAACCGAGTGCGTTGCAGGAGCTTAATGACATTCTGGAGAAGCAGTTCTCCGGCAGCGCCGGCGCGCAAACCAAGCAGATTGGCGGTTATAAAATGGCTGCCGAAATCATGAATAACCTCGACAGCACGCTGGAGAGCGAATTGATGGAGGCGATCAAGGAGCTCGATGAAGACATGGGAGGGCAGATTGCCGACCTGATGTTCGTCTTCGACAATCTCCTGGAGATCGATGATCGCGGGATCCAGTCGCTGTTGCGTGAAATTTCCTCGGAAGTGCTGATCCTTGCCCTGAAGGGCGCGGACGAGGAGCTGAAAGAGAAAATTTTCAACAACATGTCCAAACGCGCGGCGGAGCTGCTGCGGGACGACCTGGATGCCAAAGGGCCTGTGCGGATCTCCGATGTGGAAGCTGCGCAAAAAGAAATCCTTACCATTGCTCGCCGTATGGCCGATGCCGGTGAAATCAGTCTCGGTGGTGCGGGTGAAGAGATGCTGTAGTTTATGGGCGATTGTTTATGAGCGACAGCAAAAAGCACCCCAATCGTATCCCCTTCGAAGATATCGAATCGATAAAGAGCTGGCGCCTGCCGTCTTTGGGTAATGAAGCCAAGGTGGTTCCGACTGCGCAGCGCGAAGCCTCTAAACGCCAGCAGCAGCGCAATGAGATTATCGAGGATGTCCCTGTCGGTCAGGTAAAGCCGCTGACGGCCAGCGAACTGCAAAAAATGACCGAGCAGGCGGAAAAGGAAGGTCGTGACCACGGGTATAAAGAAGGGTACGCCGAAGGATTACAGGAAGGCCATCAGAAAGGTCTGCACGCCGGTGAATCCAAAGCTTATGAAGAACATAGTTCTAAATTACGGGAGCAGATTGCGCACTTGCGCCAGATTGCCGACGCCCTGATGTATCCGCTGGAAACGCAGAATCAGGCTCTGGAAAGTCTGCTGGTGGATATGTCCATTCAGATTGCCCGGCATCTGGTCGGACAGGCAGTGACGACAGATCCGCAAATCATATTCAGAATGGTGGAGCGGGCCACTGACAGCCTGCCAGTGGGTGCCGAAAACATCCAGGTTTATCTGCACCCGGAAGATGTGCGGCTGGTACAGAATCACCTCCACGCAGAGGCGGCCCGCTGGCACCTGCAACCGGACAGTCGCTTGCAGCGAGGTGGCTGCCGGGTTGCTTCCCAGCGCAGCCTTGTCGATTATTCGATTACGCACCGGATCGAGCAGTATCTGGAACAGGTCAAGGAAGAAGGAGAAGAATCAACACCCTCTGTGACTGCCGATCACCGTCCACCGCCCGAGCAGGCCGACATTCAGGCTGCAACACTTTCAAAGGGTATTGCTGACGACACTGCGCTGCATGGCACCGCCGGGCTGACGGAAATGGATGCTTCAACTGATGTCGATTCCGTTTCGGATTCTGAATCCACAACGGATTCCACGTTTGATGTCAAACCCGGCATCACGGAGGACGCGGTCCATCGTGAAAACCCTGAATGAGTCCGCCATCGCGCGACGCCTGACCCGCTATCAGAACTACACGTGGCTGCAGACGCCCCCTGTTGCCACGGGCCGGTTGACTCGAATGGTGGGTCTCACCCTGGAGGCGGTCGGCCTGAAAGTCTCCATCGGTAATGCCTGCAAAGTGGTGACCCACCATGGCTTGACCATCGATGCCGAAGTGGTGGGTTTCTCGGAAGACAAAACGTTTTTGATGCCGGTGCAGAAAGTCGAAGGCCTGCAGCCTGGGGCCAAAGTCATTCCGGTCGAAGTGGGACGTTCCTTGCCTATGGGGCTGGAATGCCTGGGTCGAATCATCAATGGCATGGGCATCCCGCTGGATGGAAAAGGTCCTTTGATCGCCAGTGGTCACCTGCCAGTCACACCCGCCATCATCAACCCCTTGCACCGGGACCCGATATCCGAACCGCTGGATGTCGGTATCCGCGCGATCAACGGTCTGCTGACGGTGGGCAAAGGTCAGCGGATCGGCCTGTTTGCCGGCAGCGGCGTGGGCAAAAGTGTCCTGTTAGGGATGATGACGAAATACACCGAGGTGCAGGTGGTAGTCGTGGGCCTGATCGGGGAGCGGGGCCGGGAGGTCAAGGAATTTATCGATCATATCCTGGGCGAAGAAGGACTGCGCCGCGCCATTGTGGTTGCTTCACCGGCGGACGACGCGCCCCTGATGCGGTTACGTGCTGCGGAACTGTCTACCCGGATTGCAGAGTATTTTAGGGATCAGGGTATGAATGTCCTGCTTCTGATGGATTCGCTGACCCGCTTTGGGCAAGCCCAGCGGGAGATTGCGCTGGCCGTAGGCGAGCCGCCCGCGACCAAAGGATATCCTCCGTCGGTGTTTGCGAAAATACCCGAGCTGGTAGAGCGGGCCGGTAATGGTACCCGCGGTGGCGGCTCCATTACAGCCTTCTATACTGTCTTGACAGAAGGCGATGATCTGCAGGATCCAATTGCCGATTCTGCGCGGGGAATTCTTGACGGCCATATTGTCCTGTCCCGGCAACTGGCACAGGAGGGTGTCTACCCGGCGATCGATGTGGAAGCGTCGGTGAGCCGGGTGATGCCGAATATTGTGGAAGCGACGCATCTGAAAGCCGCGATGGAATTCAAGCAGCTGCTGGCGCGATATCGACAGAACCGGGACCTGATCGCCATTGGCGCTTATACCCAGGGCAGTGATCCGATCGTGGATCGGGCCATCGAGCGCAATCCGCATCTCCAGCAATACATCATGCAGAGTATTGATCAAAAGGCGCCGCTCGAACTGAGCATTAAAACCTTGCGCACGATTCTCGATGCAAGAAAAGCGGAAGATCCCAACAAAAAGCGGATGGCGGGTAGATAAACGACATGACGGTCAAACGTGCCGAGCGACTGGAAGTAGTTCTTGATCTGGCGGAACGTCAGGTACAAAAAGCATCAGAAATCTACAATATGGCCCAGCAGGCGTGGAAATCTGATGAAGCAAAGCTGGATGAACTGCGCAGTTACTATGGGGAATATGAGAGCGCCTTCAATCACGGCGCCACCCTGCGGGCCAGCGACATCGCCCGTCAGCGAGGGTTTTTGCAGAAGCTGGCCGATGCGATAGTGCAGCAGGGCGAGGTGGTCAGACACCGGTTTGAAGTGGCCGAAACCAAGAAGGCGCTATGGCACAAGGCCCACTTGAAGCACGGGGCCCTGAGGGATCTTATTCAGCGGATGCGGGCCGATGAGGAACGCATCCTGAGCAAGCGCGAAGAAAAAATGCTCGATGAATGGTTCACGCAGAGCGCTGCAGGCCGCAGTGCCCGTTCAAGCGGAAGCGGACAGACACTCTAGAAGCTCTTTCATAACTCGCGAGCGAAGCCGAGACGAGGCTAAAATGACCGAAGACGCGGAGTTTACGTGGAATAAATGAGTAGTCCGAGGCCATT
>CAZXLJ010000093.1:0-12304 GCA_964641175.1 uncultured Cellvibrionaceae bacterium | reverse complement strand
TCAGAGGTTCCCCAGGACCTGTCGACACTAATTTGCTCGATCCTGTTGTATCTGAAAAAGCACCAATCAAGAAGCGAATCAGGCTGGTTTGCCTGATTTCTTCAGTTGTTTGAGCCGGGAATTCACCGCGTCGATACTTGCCCTCAGGCGCGTGTAATACTGCTGCTTTTCCCCATAGACGACAGCTTCATAATAGGTACTGACCGTGGCGAGCATCTCCTTCAATTCCGGACGTCCCTGCCCGACCCGCTCCGCAAACTGGTTAAATGACTCGTCGACCTGCGGTGCGTAGCCATGGGCGACCAGTTTTTTTAGCAGACTGCGCATCCACAGTACTTCCCGAGGCACTGCCCGACGCCGCCGCCATCGGGGAACCATCAGAAATATAAAAAAGAATGTAAACAACAGCACCGAAAAAGCTAGACCGATCCGTAGAGGGTTTGCATCACCCAAAATTTTCGTCAAAAAAGCTCGCTGCGCGTCCTTGTCGTAATTGAGGACCCAGCGATTCCAGGCAAAACCCATGGCATCCCACTGGTGAAACACCCGGCGCAAGACGCCGTTGTTCTGCCATGGATTCTCGATCATGGCGCGCTCGCGCTCATCCAGGGCGTCGGCGATTCCCCTGTCAATCCGGTTGGGCGCTACGGCACTGGTGGGGTCAATTCCCACCCAGCCGGTATCGTCCAGCCATATTTCCGCCCAGGCGTGCGCGTCCGACTGCCGCACCAGCAGATAATTTTCCACGGGATTCATCTCGCCCCCCTGGTAGCCGACGACAATCCGGGACGGAACTCCCGCCGCCCTCATCAGGAACACGAAACTGCTGGCAAAATGCTCGCAAAACCCCCGCCTCGTCTCGAAAAGAAACTGGTCAATTGCGTCCTGGCCCAGGGTTTGGGGGCGTAAGGTGTAGGTAAAATCCTTCCGGAAAAGGTCCAGCGCCTGGGCCGCTATGGCACTGGCGGTCAGCTGATCTCCGGCCCATTGCTCCGCCAGTGCCCTGGCTTGCGGATTGGCGTTTTTTGGCAGCTGGGTATAAGCCCGATAATCCGCTTGGCCGAGTTCGCCCCGATCGAGTGCCTGAGTGAGTATAGAGGTGACCTGGTAGCGTGATTTTTTGCTGACCGGCCAGCGGCTTTGGACCACTTGGCCGGGCTGCCGCTGAATTTTCAGGAACTCCGACTCGACTTGCAAGGGAATACCCAGGGTGAACAGCCAGCGGCCGTGATGCGGCTCCAGCAGCACCGAGTAGCGAGACAGTTCATCGGAAATTGCCGGAGTCGCCGGCGCCCGGTCATTGCCCGGATGCAACTGGATTCGCTGGCGCCAGGTAACCCCGTCAAAATGCTCCAGCAACATGCCGCGCCAGTAAAGCAGATCCGGCGAGGGGACGGTGTTGTCGAAAGACACGCGAAAAGCGGGCTCTCTGGACTTGACCAGTTCACCGATCGCCCCGAGCTTGAGCTCGTCGGACATCCCGGTAGAACCCGAGCCCTGGGGAGCCGGAACGGACCAGAGCGGTCCCAAACGCGGCATGACAACAAACAGAATCACCATAAAAGGCAGACTTTGCGCCAGCAGGACAAGACCGTTCAGAGCGTGGGTGCCGACCGGTTTTGACCGTGTCGTTAATGCGGCCTGCCAGGCGGTGATCAACATCGCACAGGAGAAGATCGCAAAAAGTGCACTGGGCAGGCTCTGGGCAAACAGGAATTGCGACGCGACTGCGATAAAACCGATAAAGAGGATGATAAAGACATCTTTGTTGTTCCTGAGCTCCACCAGCTTGAGCGAATAAGAACAAATTAAAAAGCCCACCATTGGCTCGACAGCGGTCACGCTTCCGTAGGAGGTCCACAATGCGGCCACACAACTCGCCCCGAAAACCAGCTTTGCCATTAGCGAGGGAAATGTCCAGACACCCTGATTGATCCGGAGACGGTAGCCAAGCATGGCTATCCACAGGAAGCCGATCCAGATGGGCAGATGCACCAGCAGAGGTGCGAGCGAGATACCCTGCGCGAAAAAGATCCAAAGCAGGTTACGCCGTGGAATCTGATCTATTTCAGTAGCGGCGACCGGAGCAATCGTCATGGAATCTCAGCTCTCTCCGTGGCGCGCCAGTGCGCTCAAAGCCCGGATCCGGTGCAGCTCTCCCGCCGCGGGCTCAAGCAGCAACCCCGGCAGTCGAAGACCAAAACTTCTATGCAACTGACTGAGTTCCTGTACCCAGTAGCTCATTTGCGAAAGGCAAATTTCCTGCTCGCCGCGATAGAAGTCTTGCCAGTCAAGCCAGCTGTCGCTTTCGGAATACTGAGCGAGCTCCTTGCGATAAAGCCCTTTGTCACGCGCGTAGTGCTTCCAGGCGATCTGCCGGAGCGAATCGCCATGCTGGTAGCTTCGCAGACCCACCACGTCTTCAGATTCAATTTTTTGACCGTTGTGTCCTTCTTCTTCGCTGCCATGGTGATGCGCCGGAAATGCGGATGCCTTGGGTTGTGGGTATACAAGAACTTGGGCTTCCAGGTTCAGCCAGCTCCAGCATTGAACCAGCCCGAGGGGATAGACGCTTTTAACCAGAAGGCGATCCGGACGCAGAACTCCGCGGCGACGGCCGATCATGGAAAGATTGACACGCTGACTGCTGTCCGGCGGCAATTGAACCCACTCTTGCGCACCTCTTTCGAGTTTCAGGCAAACATTGTCAGCTCCCTTCGGATTCGGGGAGCGCACCTGCAGGGTGAATCCGACAGGAGAGTTCACAAAATTGGGTGCACTGCCAATCACCCTGACTTCGATGCCGGCCAGATTTTGATAAGTCTTGAAGATCACTACGACCAGCAGGCTGACCTGCAGATAAGCCAGGGCGAGAATCAGGTTGTTTTGATAGTTCGTGCCCAAAAGCCAGATGAGAAAGGCAACCAGCAAGAAAAGTAATCCGGCCCGGGTGGGCAATACATAGAGATTATTCAAATGGAGACGATGTTCCACCGCACGGGGCGCACGGCGATCTATCCAGACGAACAACCAGCGTCGCACAGCTTTCTTTATGGGGAGCGCAATTTTCATGGCGGCACGACTGGATTAATGATTAATCACATCGACTTTTTGAAGCAGATAATTCACCAGGCTTTCGTCCGAATAGTTCGATTCCCGCGCTCGAATTCTGTGGCTGACGACGGCAGGCATTACCGCCTGCAGATCTTCCGGTATGACGTAGTCGCGATCGTGAACCACCGCCCAGGCTTTGGCGGCTTTCAACCATGCCAGCGCGCCGCGCGGCGAAAGCCCGTACACAAACCGTTCATCTTCACGCGTTGTCGCCACCAGACCCTGCAAATAATCCAGTAAGACATCGCTGGCCCGCACTTCGGTCACACATTGCTGTAAATGCTGCAGCTGTGCGAGCGTCAATACTGATTCGAGTTTCTCCAGATTGACGCGGCTGTCCTGCCCCTTGAATAGCTGGCGCTCTGCCGAAAGACTTGGATAGCCCAGACTGATGCGCATCAGGAAACGGTCGAGTTGCGACTCCGGCAGCGGGTAGGTACCGGATTGCGACACGGGATTCTGGGTCGCGATGACAAAGAAAGGTATAGGCAGCGCCCGACTTCGGCCTTCGATGGTAACCTGACCTTCTTCCATTGCTTCAAGCAGCGCGCTTTGAGTTTTCGGCGTCGTGCGATTGATTTCGTCAGCGAGCAGAACCTGGGTGAAAACCGGCCCGGGGTGAAAAGTGAATGATTCGTTGGTGCGACTGAAAACCGACACCCCGAGGATATCGGCAGGCAACAGATCGCTGGTGAACTGCACGCGGTCGTACTTGAGCCCAAGTACCTTGGCAAGGCTGTGGGCCAGGGTGGTTTTGCCCATACCCGGCAAGTCTTCTATCAGCAGGTGTCCACGGGCCAACAGACAGGCTACCGCCAGGCGAATCTGCTTGTCCTTGCCGAGCAAAACCGTGCCGACCTGCTCAATAACCTGAATTATTAACGAATTCAACGATGGGATCCCTTAACTGCCGTGCTTAACATTGAGCATAGCCTAAAGTGCGGACAATCCCCGTTGCAGGTCCGCAATCAAATCCTCTTTATCTTCGAGCCCTACCGCGATCCGGATGAGGTTGTCGGAAATTCCCGCCGTCAGTCTGTCTTCCAGTGAAAGGCGACCGTGGGTGGTCGTTGCAGGATGCACGATCGTGGTTTTGCAATCTCCGAGATTGGCGGTCAGCGACATGATTTTCATGGCGTCGATAAATCGCCACGCCGCCGCTTTGTCACCCTTTACCTGGAAGGACAAAACGCCACCGAAAGCTCGCTGCTGTGTCGCCGCCAGGCTATGGCCCGGGTGATTCGGCAATCCGGCGTAATAAACCCGTTCTACAGCTTCCTGCTGATCCAGCCAATGCGCCAGCGTCATGGCATTCGCAGAGTGGGCTTCCATTCGCAGACGTAAAGTCTCGAGCCCTTTGGTAAAAATCCAGGCGTTGAACGGACTCATGGAAGGCCCGCACGTGCGCACAACGCCCAGCACTTCGGCCATGAGTTCGGCTGAACCCACCACCGCGCCGCCCATGGCTCTGCCCTGTCCGTCGAGATATTTGGTGGCCGAATGGATCACGATGTCGGCGCCAAGCTGCAGAGGCTTCTGCAGAGCGGGCGTGCAAAAACAGTTGTCGACCACCAGAAGGCTGCCGTTGCTGTGAGCAATTCCGGCAAGCGCCTTGATATCGGCCACTTCGCTGAGCGGATTTGACGGTGATTCAACAAAAAGCAGCCGGGTGTCCGGGCGTATCTTTTCTTGCCAACCACTTATATCCGCGAGACTCACGTAATCGACGGCTATACCAAATTTTTTCAGGTATTTGGTAAACATCACGGTTGTTGTACCGAATACGCTGCGTGAGCACAAAATATGGTCGCCCTGTCGCAACAGTCCTAGACACAGACTGAGTATGGCGGCCATTCCGGAAGCGGTAGCGACGGCGGCTTCACCGCCTTCAAGCGCTGCTATTCGGGCCTGAAAAGTATCCACGGTCGGATTGGTATAGCGCGAGTACACGTTGCCCTCGCACTCCCCGGAGAAACGGTCGGCGGCCTCCCGGGCAGACGCGAAGACAAAGCTCGAGGTCGCAAAAATCGCCTCGCTGTGTTCACCCTCATTAGTGCGACGAATCCCCGCGCGGATCGCCAGCGTGTCCAGACCCGCGTCCTTCAAATAATCCTGCATGACTGCCCCGTGATCAAGCGTTGTTGAAACCGACGATGGAACTCTGACCGGCAGAGTCAGAACGGCCCTCCCGGCCCATTTTCGCGGCATCGTTACGTGCTTCATCCAGCCGCGCCAGATACGCATCATCGACATCTCCAGTGACATAATCACCGTCGAAAACCGCGCAGTCGAATCTCGGAATATTGGTATTGCCCTCGGCCGAGGCCGCGATGAGGTCATTCAGGTCCTGATACACCAGCCAGTCGGCGCCTATGGCTTCGGCCACTTCGTCTTCCGTACGGCCGTGCGCAATGAGTTCGCTCACAGAAGGCATGTCGATGCCGTAGACGTTAGGATATTTGACCGCCGGTGCCGCCGAAGCGAAATAAACTTTCACCGCACCCGCATCCCGGGCCATCTGGATGATCTGTTGGCACGTCGTACCTCGCACAATGGAATCATCCACCAGCAGGACCGTTTTGCCGCGAAACTCCAGATCAATGGCGTTGAGCTTCTGGCGTACGGATTTTTTACGCTGTTGTTGGCCCGGCATTATGAAGGTTCTGCCGATGTAGCGGTTCTTGACGAGACCTTCCCGGAATTTCACGCCCAGGTTATGTGCGAGGGCCTGCCCGGCAACGCGACTGCTGTCCGGGATGGGAACCACTACATCGATGTCGTGATCCGGTTTCAGACGCATGATTTTTTCGGCCAGTCGCTCCCCCTGACGCAAACGTGCCTTGTATACCGACACGCCGTCCATGATTGAATCCGGACGGGCGAAATAAACATGCTCGAAGATGCAGGGACTCAGCACAGCTTTTTCCGCACACACCCGGGTATGCAAATTTCCTTCAGGGCTGATGAAAATTGCTTCGCCCGGCGCCACATCCCGCAGAAGACGGAACCCCAGTACATCCAGCGCAACACTTTCGGAGGCAATCATGTATTCCTTGCCCCGATCAGTCTGTCGCTCACCAAACACCAGAGGGCGGATGCCGTTCGGGTCCCGGAACGCCACCACGCCGTAATTGGCAATCATGGTCACCACGGCATATCCGCCACGTACCCGCCGATGCACACCTTCTACGGCTTTGAATATGTCGTCCTGGGTCGGTCGCAATTTGCCCAGTTGCTGCAACTCGTGGGCAAACACGTTGAGGAGGACTTCCGAATCGGAGTCGGTGTTGACATGACGCAGGTCGGCCCGAAAAATGTCCCGGCTCAATTCTTCAGTGTTGGTCAGATTACCGTTGTGGGCCAGTGCGATACCGTAAGGTGAGTTCACATAAAAGGGTTGAGCCAGAGCCGGGCCTGAGCTGCCCGCGGTGGGATAACGCACATGCCCTATCCCCATGTTGCCCACCAGCCGCTGCATGTGCCGCGTCCGGAAAACGTCTTTCACAAGCCCAACTGCTTTTTGCTGAGCCATGCGTCCGTTATTGCAGGTCATGATTCCGGCGGCGTCCTGCCCTCGATGCTGAAGCATGGTCAATGCATCATATAAGGCAAGATTCACGTTGGTTTTGCCGACTATACCCACGATACCGCACATTCGTTTAGTCCTCTCTGAGATCACACCGGTTTGGCTGCTGCATTTTCCGCAAGTGCAGCAGTCACTGCAAGTTAAAAAGGATTTAACGGGCTGACGTCCGTCCGCTGCCGCGATCCTGACAATGTGCCTGTAAAAAACGGGTCCTGACGGGGAGAGACCCGGCTCCTGAGAAAGCTGAGGACGAGCGGTGTTCCATAGGCAAAGCCTAAGCTACCGATAGTCGGAGCCCGGATAAAGCCCATCGGGCCTGGGGAACCTCTGATTTAGTCCGAATAGCGTCTGACTTACAGCGCTTTGCGAGATCAAGGCGGCGCTTTGAAGGCATGCTGACTGCCTGTCGAGAAGTGCCAACGCAGAGCTCGCAAAGCGCTGCAAGCCCCGTAGGGCGCGGCAACGACGTTCATCAGAGGTTCCCTAGACGTATTCCAGCAGTTGATGTGCCCAGAGAACCAGACGGTCGGCGGACATCCGGGCCTGCTCTTCAAAGACGAGAAAATGAGGAATCAATGTCGACTCGGTCCACCAGGGTATGTTCACAATGGTCTCACTGGACAACATCAGCAGGATCGCCATCACAACGACACAACCCCGAAACAGGCCAAACAGCAACCCCAGAATCCTGTCAACCGGTTTAAGTGCCGCCAACCCGAACAGTTTGCCGGCAATAAAGGACAGCAGCCCGCCCACCACCAGCACCGCAATCATGATGACCCCGAAAGCAGCCGCGTTGCGCAGCCCGGGAGAACTCAAATCGTCGATCCACAGTAAAGCGAGTTTGTCGTAGAAAACCAGCGCTGTCACGACCGCCATTATCGCGATGACAACTGTCATGAGTTCCTTCAGCAGCCCGCGCCAGACGCCAATAAGGCAGGACACGGCGATCACGCTCAGGATCGCCCAATCGACCCAGTTAGACATCCCTGCCCACTCCCGATCGTGCATTCGACGTGACGATCTTCACCGAACAGATAAATAAATCTGAAAATCCAAGCCCTGCTTCAGGACCCCGACAACCAGCAAGCTTTTCCAATTTACGCCCTTCCCGACCAATCCCGTGGACCTGAAAAATGCCGGCCTTTTTCTGGCCGAATTCACTGAAGGTCCTGAAATGCCTGCAGGTTCGCAAGCCGCTCCTGTCCATGAGTCTAGGTTGGTTTTTAATCAGTCGCCGATATTTTACCGGCTTTGGGACGTGCATCAGAAAAGCGGGGTAACCCCCTGCATTCGACGTAGCGCGCGATTAATCGACGGTCAGGGTTCGAAAGCAAGAAGCAGGGATTTCACCTCCAGCGCCTTGTCGATGGCGAGCTGGGCGGCAATTAGCGAATCCTTGGCCATTTTGGGCCCGACGTAAACCCGATGAACCGCCTCGCCGCCGATCTGTACTGTCCGGATATAAGCGGTATGACCGAGGCCCGCAAGTTTGTCGCGCGCGGCAATGGCGAGCAGTTCTGTCTGGAAACTGCCAATCTGCAGAACCCAGGCCTGAGGTTGTCCATCGTCATCCAGCGTTTCAGGTTCGGCCGTTTCGGACACGACCGCCGTCTCATCAGGCACAAACTGTTGCGCAGGGTGCTCTACCGTTTTGGACCATTCAGGCTGCGCCGGGTCTGGAACTTCTTCAATTTCCAGTACCGGCGTTCGGGGTATCTGGCTCTTGGTATCCACTGGCTCCATGCGCTCCCGGTCAAACAATACGGGGATGAAAATAACCGCCAGCGCCAGCAGCACAAGCGCCCCCAGCAGCCGCTGCTTGAGACCGTCATTCATGGATTTCCGGATCTCCGCCGGCCACGCGGTTCAGCCATAGTTTGGCTCGTCCTACCGTGAAAAATGACCCCGTAACCACGACCCTTGTTACAGCTGCATCATCCCCGACATTGGCATTGCAGAGGTTAAAAGCGTTCTTCAGAGCTTCTTCCACACTCGAAAAACACTGGACGGGGGCGCCCGCCGGAATACTGGCTTTGATTCTGGAGCAATCCGCCGCCCTGGGCAGGTCCGGCATTTCGGCGATGTACCAATGCGCTGCCACGGGGGCGAGTTCTGTCACACACTCTTCAATATTTTTGTCCGACATCATGGCGAGGACGAGATGGACCCGCTCCTGCGGATTAGCCTCGTGCAAGCGGCTGACAAGATACTTTATCGCCGCCGGATTGTGGGCAACGTCCAGAATGACCGACGTTGTGCCGTACACGGCCTGCTCGAATCGGCCCGGCAGCGTCAGATTTTTCAGTTCCGTCACAATTTCTTGAGCATGATCCTGATCGCGCCAGATCTGCAGTAATTCAAACACCTGCAGGGCTGCTGCCACACTGGCATTCGGCAGCTGTGCCAGCCCCGCAAGACGGCGCCGATGGGTGCTGAACCCCATGCCGTCAAAACCGAACTGATCACCGATCATAAACAAGTCGCAACCGAGACTGCTTACGATATCCCGCACACTCTGCGGTGGCGACGGATCTGCGCAAACAACCGGCCTGCCCGGGCGGCAGATTCCGGCTTTCTCCCGACCGATGGACTCCCGGTCAGGCCCCAGCCACTCTTCATGATCCAGATCGATCGAGGTGATTACCGCGATATCCGCGTCGACAATGTTCGTTGCATCGAGACGGCCCCCCAGGCCCACTTCCAGAATCCAGTAGTCCAGGGACGCCCGCGCGAACAGGTACAACGCGGCCAAGGCATTGAATTCAAAATACGTGAGCGAGGTTTCTGCACGGGCGCGATCAATCGCGGCGAAAGCGGTGCACAAATCGTCATCGGTGACCTCACGCCCGTCAACGCGGATGCGCTCGTTGTACCTGATGAGGTGGGGAGATGAAAAACATCCGGTCCTGCAACCGGCTGCCTGCAACAGTGCCGTCAATGTTGCTACGCACGAACCTTTACCGTTGGTGCCGGCGACGGTAATGACGGTTGCGGACGGCCGGAGCAGTCCAAGTGTGCCGGCAACTTTGCGCACGCGCTCCAGACCCAGATCAATTGCACGCGGATGACAGTTTTCCTGCCATCGCAGCCACTGCTCCAGACCGGTGAAACGCGGCTTGTTCAACGTCAGGCCGGCAGGGGTTGCTGACAAAGTTTTGCCAGTAACCCGGCGGTTTTATCACGCATGGCATTGCGGTGCACGATCATGTCGATGGCGCCGTGATCGAGCAGGAACTCGGCACGCTGGAACCCTTTTGGCAATTTTTGCCGAATCGTCTGTTCAATAATGGCCGGACCTGCAAAACCGGCGCGGGCACCTGGCTCGGCTATGTTGATGTCACCCAGTAACGCCAGACTCGCCGAAACACCCCCATAAACGGGGTCGGTCATGATTGAAATGTATGGAACTCCGGCCTGCTTGAGCCGTTCGATAATGGCGCTGGTTTTTGCCATCTGCATCAACGAAATCAACGCCTCCTGCATACGGGCGCCGCCGGTTGCCGAAAAGCAGATCATTGGGATCCGCTCTTCCAGCGCCACTTTGGCAGCCCGCGCAAACCGTTCTCCGACCACATAACCCATGGAGCCGCCGTGAAAAGCGAATTCGAAGGCCGAGGCGACCACGGGCATGCCTTTCAGGGTGCCGCGCATGGCGACCAATGCATCTTTTTCGCCGGTGCTTTTCTGCGCAACAGCCAGCCGTTCCCTGTACTTTTTTACATCTTTGAATTTGAGCCGGTCGATCGGTACGACCTCGCTGGCGATTTCTTCCCGGTCCTCTTCATCGAGAAAAATATCCAGCCGGCGCCGGGCGCCAATCCTCATGTGGTGATCGCACTTGGGACAGACTTCCAGACTTTTTTCCAGTTCCGGCCGATACAGAACGGCCTCGCATTTGGTACATTTTTTCCATAGGCCTTCGGGCACCTTGCTGGCACCCTTGCGGTTGTCCGACCGCACCGCACTGGGAACGATTCTTTCTAACCAACTCATCGTAGAATGCCTCTTAGTGAAGTTTATTCAGCGCATCGCGAATGGCTGACACTTTGTCGGTCAACGCTTCTACGATATCCGGCAATGGCTTGCCGGAGCCCATCAATTCCACCAGCGCACTGCCAACCACCACGCCGTCCGCGCAACGGGCCACAGCCGCTGCCGATTCTGCATCCTTGATTCCGAACCCCACGAGAACCGGCAAAGTGCAGGCGCCACGAATGAAATCTACCCGTTGCTTTACCGTTTCCACGTCAAGATGACCGGCGCCCGTTACACCTTTCAATGACACGTAATAAAGAAAACCCCCTGCCATGGCGGCTACGCGGCTGGTGCGTTCGTCCGATGATGTCGGCGCAAGCAGAAAAATCGTTTCCAGACCCTGGGCGCGGAACAACCGGTTCACTTCGGTGGCTTCTTCAGGCGGCAGATCAACGGTCAACACGCCATCCACGCCGGCACTCGCCGCGGTCCTGGCGAATTCTTCGTACCCCATCCGTTCAACCGGATTGGTGTAACCCATAAGTACTACCGGCGTCGCTTGGTTGGTTTCACGAAACTGTCGCACAAGATCGATACATTTGCGCAGGCTGAAACGATTCGCCAAGGCCCGTTCGTGACCACGCTGAATTACAGGGCCTTCGGCCATGGGATCTGAAAAAGGCACACCGATTTCAAGAATGTCGGCGCCGGCGGCAACGATCGCCTGCATGGCTGCCAAAGTCATTTCCGGATTTGGATCGCCGCCCACTATGTAAGCGGCCAAAGCTTTCCCGTCTCGCTTTTTTATTTTGTCAAGACACTCAACAATACGATTCATGTCAAACCTCAATGCCATCCATTTTTGCCACTGTGAGAATATCCTTGTCACCGCGGCCGGACAGGTTGACAACGATCACCGCGTCTTTGTCCAGCTGGCGTGCCAGCTTTTCCGCGTAGGCGACGGCGTGGCTGGACTCGAGTGCCGGCATGATACCCTCGACCCGGGTCAGCATTCTAAATGCAGCCATCGCTTCATCATCATTGATCGCGACATACTGAACCCGACCGATATCCTTCAGCCAGGAATGTTCAGGGCCGACGCCAGGATAATCGAGGCCTGCCGATACTGAATGGGTTTCAATAATCTGGCCGTCCTCATCTTCCATCAGGTAAGTCCGGTTGCCGTGCAATACGCCGGGGGTCCCTACACTCAGAGATGCGGCATGTTTACCGGTTTCAACCCCGAGGCCACCCGCTTCGACTCCATACATGGCTACTGAGCCGTCATTCAAAAACGGGTGAAACAAACCGATGGCGTTTGAACCTCCACCGACGCAAGCCACGAGCGCGTCCGGCAGTTTCCCGGTTTGCTCCAGACATTGGGCACGAGCTTCGCGCCCAATGACGCACTGAAAATCACGCACCAGCTGCGGATAGGGATGCGGGCCGGCGGCGGTGCCAATGATGTAAAACGTGTTATCCACGTTGGTCACCCAGTCACGCATGGCTTCATTCATTGCATCTTTGAGTGTTTTCGATCCGGATTCCACCGCTACCACCTTCGCTCCCAGCAGCTTCATCCGATAGACGTTCAACGCCTGGCGGCGCACATCCTCCTCGCCCATG
>CAZXLJ010000092.1:0-12324 GCA_964641175.1 uncultured Cellvibrionaceae bacterium | reverse complement strand
GAATCGTCGTTTGCGACTATTCGTTTACAGCTTTGGATTAAGGTGATTCGCTGTCCTCACCACATGCACCGCGGGTTTCGTTACCGGCGTCGAATCCAGATCGCCCCCGAAACTTGATGGTTGCGAAAGTATACACACACTTCCGCAGTTTTGCTTTAACGCCTTCACATTGACCGCAAGAGTCTGCATCGGTTCCGCGTTCGTTTACCCTGCCGGGCAATCGCCGCTACTTTCTGTGAATCTTACCGACTCCGCGCAGGTTCTGCTCTCCCACCATAGCGTTCCGGGATATGTAAATGTTTCCCGTGCCGGCGATGGATGCGCTGACCTCGGCCGCCTGCGTAGCGTGAATGCTCCCGGTTCCCTGTATGCTCAGCTCCGCCTGCTTGACCACCAGGTTGTCCAGACGAAGATTCCCCGTGCCCTGCACACTTGCACTCACCTGTTCGGCCTCCCCGGTAACGTCTATGTTACCGGTCCCCTGCACCGACAGCGTCAAATGCCTGGTGGCGATACCGGACAGGCTGCTGTGGCTGGTGCCTTTGCTGTTAAAGGCCCGCAGACCCGGAGACGTACAGACGGCTTGAGCGGTGTGGTCAGTGAATATGTTGCCGTTCAGGCGGATTTCAAGTGATTTGTCTTCTACTGAGGTTTGCAGCCTGGGCAGCACGTTGGATTCGGCGCTCAGGCGACATTCGGAACGCGGGCCGGGTGAATACTCCACCTTGATGGACCCGTTAACGGAAATTTTGTCGAACTCGTCGAGCTGACGGGTCTCCTCAATCACTTCACCATTGCCTTTTATGCCGCCGCCGACCGATTGGGTTCTTGCATTTACGGCAGTTACCGCCACGAGGGTCAACCAGACGGCCGCGGTTCCCAGAAGTATTTTGTCGGTAAGTTTCATTTTTCCGGATCTGTATCGGGGCTTGTTCATTTGTTTGTCTCCAGATATTGCTGGTAGTGTGCTGCAAGGGCATCGGGCGTAAATCCAAGAACGTGCGCCTGACGGAAAATATTCGGCAACTCCCGAGTTTCAAAACGGGATTTTTTCAGGGTCATCACCTGCTTCTTCGAAGCATCGTGGGTGAAAAAACCAATGCCGCGCTGATTGACAATAACGTTTTGGTCTTGCATAAAACTGTAGGCCCTCATAACCGTGTTTACGTTGACATGAAGCTGAGCGGCAAGCTCCCGGACGGAGGGGATGCGTTCGCCGAGCGGCCAGTGCCCCGCAATGATCTGGTCTCCCATGAAGTCAGCGATCTGCAGGTAAATCGCCTGGCTGTCATCGAACTTCATGCCACCTCCAGTTCGCGCAGGCGCAAGTACGACATTCCCCAGAAAAACAAGGTATAAATCCAAAGGCAACCGTTACCGGGTAAACAAGGAATCCATGCGTGGGAAGCAAGACCATGCCCGCCGCTGTGCATGAGCGTATCTCCCACGATGGCGAGCACGGTTGCTACCGTAAGTATTCCGAGGAGCATGAGGCAACTGAGCATTTTCAGGACAACCGCTTTGCGGAAATAGATAGCCGAGAAAAACAGGACCGGGTGCAGCATCAGATATCTTTGATAGGCAGTGCCCAGGCCCTTCCATAAGGAAGACCAATCGATTGGATTTCCTGCTCCGACCAGTGTATTGAATGTGGCTGCAACAACAATTGGTATTGCCACCAGAAAGGGCACAATCAGAAGTGAATTGATCCATTCGGCAAACCATTTCTCAGCTTCGGTCGCCGGCACAGATAAAAATCGCGAAAGCTCCGCAGCGTCTTTCGTCCAGCCAAAATAAATTTTACTGGCGGCGTACAGGGCCGTCAGGACAAAAAGAAATGTGATTTTTTCTGCATTCACATTACCGATGCTAAACATGATTCCGGCACCTACAGCTATCAGCGCAAATGCCATGAGAATGTTTTTTTGCAGGTCGTTTCTCTGAAAGTCGTACCGCAACTGCAGCATCCACAGACTTCGTTTTATGTTGAACATGGCACTCACCCGTGTTGAATCAAATAATCTTGAAGGCGCGCTTTATTTTGATGAAACGCGGTAAACAGCAATTCAAGGTCGATTTCTGTTGCCGCCGCATCGGCTCGTGGAACAAGACACTGCCACCGGTTAACCGAGCGCCTGCTGCAAAGCGCTTCTGACGGCGCTTCGTCGTACCAGCCAACGGTCAAATGATCAGCGAGCTGGTTGAGATCAGTGCTGAACAGGCTCGTGTTGTCCATAAGCAAAACGCGGTCGATCAATCCTTCAAGATCGTGTGCTTGATGCGTGGAAATAACGACACTCTGCGAATCAGTGCGGGTTTCCAGCAGGAGCTGGCGAAACTGTTCCTTTGAAGGAATATCCAGACCGTTGGTGGGTTCATCCAGAAGCAGCAAGCGGGTTTGTGTCGCCAGGGCAAAGGCAATGAGGAATTTTTTGCGTTGCCCGAAGGAGTAGTCCAGCAATCGCGGCTGAGTGGTAACCTCCAGGCGCTGCAGCGCGCGCTCGAACAGCGATTGATCAAAGTCTGGATAGAACCGCCGGTAACTGCGCACGAAGGCAGCCGGCGTGGAGTTTGGCAACTGCACTTCTTCCGGCACAGTGAAAATCTGCTGTAGCACTTCGAGGGCCCGGCCGCTGGGCGCCTGCTGCCATACCATTAACGAGCCCCGCCCGGCGAAAAGACTTCCGTTGAGCAGTTTTATTAACGTTGACTTGCCAGTTCCATTCGCACCCATCAGGCCAGCTATGCTACCGGCCGGTAATTCAAAAGATATGTTTGAAAGCACCGGCGATGTCCGCCGATAGCCGAATTCAAGCTGAGCGACACTTATCGCCACCATCATCCACGCTCCATCATCTGTGTTTGTGTAATATCTTGCTATTACACTAATACTGAGAAACAGGATCGTCAAGATTTTTTTTGCCTGCATGAGGAATGCACGGTGAGAATGAGGGCGGTAAACATCCTGGAAAAATTCGCCAATATGACCCTAACTTGATGATGTGGAACATCTTTGCGTTTCTTCTGGTGCCAGTATCTTGATGCCAAAATCCAGCGGCGGAATCTCTTTCTCCAAGCCCAGGTTGTAGTCACCAAAGCGATTGTCATCTGAGATTCGGTAAGGCGATAGCGACGGGTCCTTCTGAAAGCGGGTCATTTGAAATCAATGCTGCGGGCAAACAGGGGTTTAATATTTTTATATCGATAGCTATCAGCTGTTTAAGAGCAATCGCCCGTTTGATACCCATGGCGTCAAGCACATGTCTAAAGACCGAAGAACCAGACCTTGAGTTCATCCGGCGGGGTATGCGATTCCCTGCATCGACAGATGAACACCATTCGTTAGACATCGCTTTCGGCATAGCCACAATAACCGTTAGTGCTTCTGCGCGCTTCGTGCAACAGGCCAATGGTCTCGTAATAGCGAATAGTTTTGCTGGCGACCCCGGTGCGTTCGGCAAGTTTCATTCATCTTCATGGCGCTTGACCTTCCGGTAGATTGAAGGTTTAGTATGGCGACCTGATTTTCCGAAGCTGCCCTTATAGATATGTCGGGTTGTTGCTGTCTGCCGAAGCGCGAAACGGTCAGGAGCGCATTCTGTTGTGGACAGTTCTATCCTCGAACCCGGTGATGTTCTACCTCGAGTTCACTACCGGTTGGCTGGCGCGATCCGGCGGACTCATGGCGGATTCTCCGGATACACTGATCTATTCAGGCAGCGTCTAGGTGGTGAGCGCAGATCTGGCATACAAGGCCTGAAAGAGCCGCAGAGGTAAAAATTGACCGCTCTTGCCAGGACTATAAAGCCCCATGATTGAAGCAGACTGATGCTACACGTGCTAAAACCACATCAAAGACTCAAGAACGCACTGGCTCTCGCACTGCTTGTTCTTTTTTTATTTCAGTCTGTAGTAGCCGCTACGGAATTGGGTGCGCTCGATATACACTCGTCCGAACAAATCGACTCGTCCTCCACGCATCAATGTATTGGTCACACCGATGGATATACTGACCTCAACGATGCGCTTCCGGGAGAACAAGACCAGCCGCATTGTGATGATTGCGAGCATTGCCCGGGATGCCACCTCACCGCAATGCCCTATAACTTCTCAACGTATCTAATAATCGATTCTCGCACTCAATACCCCTATCAGATCCGCCGAATCAAACTGCATCCCAGAAACATTCACCGCCCACCGATTGCTTAATCCGACCGCTTTTGGACCGCTCTGTAAAAGAGCAAACGTCGCTCAACAACTGGAAAAAGCACATGCGTGAAAAATTTCTCTATAAAAAATTTATCGACCTGCTGACTTGCCTCAAGACCTGGGGTTCGGGGCTCGGGTTGCTTTTAGCCGTCCAGGCGACGAGCGCACAGGAAGCCCTGACCTTACAGGAGGCCAGCCGTCGAGCCCTACAGAACAACCCTCAACTGCAGGTGTTTGCATGGCAGCTGCGATCGGCGAATGGTTTGCGTCAAACCGCTGATTTGCGCCCCGGGCTCGAACTGGGTATTGAAGCAGAAAATCTGCTTGGATCGGGCGAATTCTCTGGTACAGACGCCGAATACACCCTGTCACTGTCCTCCATCATTGAATTGGGCGGTACGCGCCACTCCCGCGTAGCAGTAGCCAATTCGCGCTACTCCCTGGTCGAAATCGAGCGAGAGGCTCAGGCACTGGACCTGCTTGGGATAGTGACGCAACGGTTTATTTCCGTCCTCGCGTTGCAGGAAAAGCTCAAGGTAGCCGAGGACGCAACCCAACTGGCCGAGGCATCCGGGCAAACCGTTAAACAACGGGTGGAACGTGGGGCTGCCCCCGATGCCGAGCGTTTGCGCGCTCAGGCCACACTGGCTCAGACCCAATTAAGACACTCAGCAATCAATGCGGAGTTAAACAGCCGAAAGATGACATTAGCCGCGCTCTGGGGGGCCGATGTGGCTGACTACGGGATCTTGACCGGGGATCTTTATGCATTTGATGCCGCCGAGGCCTTCGAGGTGCTGTACCAGCGTGTTTCCAGAAACCCGGCAATTCAAGTGTTCGCCACGGAGGCACGCCTGCGTGAGGCGGAACTGGAATTGGCCCGCAGCCAGTCCAGTGGCAACGTACAGTGGACTGTGGGTATCAAACGATTTGACGAGACTGGTGATTCTGCCTTCACCGCCGGGGTGTCGATTCCACTATTTTCTGGAAGACGAAATCAGGGCGCGGTGAAAGCGGCACGGGCTGAGCGGGAAATGGTGGATCATCGCAGACAAACCTCCTTGCTCGCATTGCGCGCCCGCCTTTACGAAGCCTGGCAAACCCATTCCCAGGCGGTTGCAGCCACAAAACAAATGAGAGAAAGCGTATTGCCCGCGCTGGAGGAGGCGCTGACCCTAACGCGCGAGGCCTATGAGCGAGGACGCTATCGCTATATCGATCTGGTGAGCGCCCAGCGCGAACTTCTCGATGCTCGCCTCGCCATAATTGATGCTGCCAGCACAGCACTTTTAAATCAGGCGCTGATTGAACAATTAACCGCGGAACCTCTCCCTGCGGTAACAACCATGAATAAAAAGCACGTCGCTGAGCCTACAAGTACTACCGCGACTCCCTAGAATTCAGGAATTCTGTATGTTTCAGATCAAGCAAATATTATCGAAAAGAAAGATACTTTTTTTAATCACTCTCATGCTGCCGGCAATTTGCCTGTCCCAGGCGGCTTACGCGACGGATGATCATGAGCATGATGACCATGGCCATGACAAACATGACGATCATCACGAGCCGCATGATCACGAAGACGGCTCGGTATCCATTGACCCCGGCATTGCCAAACAGGCGGGCATTGGTGTAGCAACGGCAAGCCCCGCAACTCTGGAAATAGTGACGCAAGCCTACGGCAGATTAGTGATCCCGCCCAATCAGGAAGCGCATATTCATGCACGCTTTCCCGGCCTCGTCAAAGATATCAACGTGCATGTTGGCGACCGCGTGTCCAAAGATGACGTGTTGGCCGTGATCGAATCCAATGAAAGCCTGCGCGATTATACGGTTAAAGCGCCGATGTCCGGCATAGTGACCAAACGGCAACTCAATCTTGGCGAAGTCACCGACAACGAACCTTTGGTGGTGATTGTTAACGATGACGTGCTGTGGGCGGAGCTAAAAATATTTCCTCACCAGCGTAGCGCGGTAAAACAAGGCCAGCTGACCTATATGGCCAGAGAGCGCCGGGAATTCAAAGCCAGGATCACGCATATGGCCCCCTCTGATAATCACGCGCCTTACATGCTCGCCCGTCTCAATGTTGATAACGCGCAGCAGCAATTCACGCCGGGGGAGTTGGTACGGGCGGACATCGTCATCGAAAACGTAACTGTTCCTTTGGCGATTGAAAACCGGGCGCTGCAAACCCTGGAAGGTCATCAAGTGGTGTTCGTTAAGTCAGGAGATACCTATGATCGTCGCGCGCTCACGCTCGGCCGAACGGATGGACACTTCACCGAAGTGTTACACGGTCTTCAATCCAACGAAACCTACGTCGTAGACAACAGTTATCTCATCAAAGCCGACATCGAAAAAGCCGGTGCTGGTCATCAGCACTGACAGAGGGACACCATGATAAACAATATTGTCCGTTTCTCTATCGAGCGACGGTTTTTAGTGTTATGCCTGATTTTGGTGGTTGTCGGTGCGGGGATCTGGAGTTATCAACGCCTTCCGATCGACGCGGTGCCTGATATCACCAATGTGCAGGTGCAGATCAATACCGAAGCGCCGGGCTACTCGCCTCTGGAAGTGGAACAGCGCATAACCTTTGCCGTCGAAACGGCACTGTACGGCCTCCCGGAGCTGGATTACACGCGCTCCATATCCCGTTACGGCCTGTCCCAGGTGACGGTGGTGTTCAAGGAGGGCACCGATATTTATTTTGCCCGCAATCGCATAAACGAACGCCTGAGTTCCATCAAAACCGTTCTGCCATCCGAGATTGAGCCCACGATGGGGCCTCTTTCCACCGGCCTGGGTGAAATTTTTATGTATTCCATCGAAGCCATGCCGGGCGCTACACAGGCCGATGGTTCGTCGATAGATGCCATTGCACTGCGAGAAATCCAGGAATGGATCATCAAGCCGCAGTTGGCACAAGTCGAAGGCGTTGCGGAAGTGAATACCATTGGTGGGTTCAACAAGCAATACCACGTAACGCCGGACCCAAGGCGATTATTACAGCATGGCGTCACCTTGGAAAAACTGGCCGAGGCGCTGCGGAAAAATAACGATAATCGCGGTACCGGCTACATTGAACGCAATGGTCAGCAGTTACTGGTGCGCTCCACCGGGCAACTGGCTTCGATTCAGGATATAGAACAGGTGGTCATTGGTCGCCACGACAGTGTGCCTATCCTCGTGCGCGATGTCGCTGAAGTGGCCATAGGTAAAGAGCTGCGAACTGGTGCCGCTACACGTGACGGCGAAGAATCGATATTAGGGATGGCGATGATGCTCATCGGGGAGAATTCGCGCACGGTGGCCCGGGCCGTCGCCGCCAAGCTCGATGAGATTCAGCCTTCCCTGCCTCATGGGGTCACGGTCGAAGCGGTTTACGACCGTACCACGCTGGTGGACAAAACCATTGCGACGGTGCAAACCAACTTGCTTGAAGGCGCACTGCTGGTGGTGGTGGTTTTGTTTGTGCTGTTGGGTAACGTGCGTGCGGCACTGATTACCGCAGCGGTTATTCCCTTATCAATGCTGGCCACGATTTTTGGCATGGTGCATACCGGAGTCTCCGCCAATTTGATGAGTCTGGGCGCATTGGATTTCGGGCTAATCGTGGATGGGGCCGTCATCATCGTCGAAAACTGTGTACGACGTTTGTCTCAGGCTCAGCACAACTCTCAGCGTGCACACCTGGATCTCCGGGAGCGGTTGGACGTGGTCTACGCTGCAACCGCTGAAGTCATTCGCCCGAGTTTGTTTGGTGTGGCCATCATTACCGTGGTGTACATCCCGATATTCACCTTAAGCGGTGTGGAAGGAAAAATGTTTCACCCGATGGCCGCCACGGTGGTTATGGCATTGCTTGCGGCCATGGTTTTTTCTCTGACCCTGGTACCCGCCGCGGTGGCCGTCTTTATGCGCGGCAAGGTGAGCGAAAAAGAAAATTCTGTGATAACCGTGGGCAAGTCACTTTATCGTCCCTTGTTAACCGGTGCATTGCGCTTGCGCTGGCTCATCGTGTCACTGGCGACCTTGCTCATCGTCTTCTGCATCTGGTTAATGACAACACTGGGTTCGGAGTTTGTACCGCAGCTGGATGAAGGCGACATCACCATGCATGCCATGCGTGTGAACGGGACCGGTCTGGAACAAGCCGTGGAGATGCAAAAACTGTTGGAAAAACACGTTTTGACATTTCCGGAGGTTGACAAAACCTTTGCCAAAATCGGTACGCCCGACGTAGCGACCGATCCCATGCCGCCCAACGTCGCCGACAGTTTTATCATTCTAAAACCGCGTGATGAATGGCCTGATCCGGACAAAACGAAAGCACAATTGCTCGAAGAACTGCAATCGGCATTGTTACAGCTGCCGGGGAATAATTATGAATTCACCCAGCCGATTCAGATGCGTTTCAACGAGCTGATTTCCGGAGTGCGTTCAGATCTGGGCATCAAGGTGTTCGGCGACAACCTGAATCAATTGCTGCTGAGCGCCCAACAAATTGCCACCGTGATCAACAGCATCGTGGGTGCAGCGGACACTCGCGTCGAGCAGGTGGAAGGCTTGCCGACGTTGACCATCGAACCCAAACGAATGATGTTGGCGCGCTACGGGTTAACAATCGAGGACTTGCACGATACGCTTGCGATGAGCATCGGTGGCGAAGATGTTGGCGTGATATACGAGGGAGATCGACGCTTCAGCCTCACCATTCGTTTGCCTGAAACATTGCGCCGCGATGTGGACAATCTGCATTTTTTGCCCATATCACTCCCGGATGGTGGTTATCTGCCACTAGCCGAGATTGCGACCATACGATTTAAACCGGCCCCTGCTCAAATCAGCCGGGAAAATGGCAAACGTCGTGTGGTGGTCACCGCAAATGTGCGTAATCGCGATCTTGGCAGCTTTGTAGAAGAAGCAAAAAGTCGCATTGCCGCCGACGTCAAGCTGCCAACGGGTTACTGGCTGGATTACGGCGGCACCTTTGAACAATTGGAAACGGCAAGCAAGCGGCTGTTTATCGTCGTGCCCGTGACCCTGGCCATCATTATTGGCTTGCTGGTTATGGCTTTTGGCTCCTTACGGGATGCTCTGATCGTATTTACGGGCGTGCCGTTGGCACTGACAGGTGGGGTTCTGGCTCTGTGGCTGCGAGAAATGCCGCTTTCCATTTCCGCCGGCATCGGTTTTATCGCGCTTTCGGGGGTCGCAGTGTTAAACGGCCTGGTGATGTTGACGTTTATCCGTGATCGCTGGTACGAAACGGGGGAGTTATTTACTGCCGTTATCGACGGAGCACTGATCCGCCTGCGACCGGTGTTGATGACGGCGCTGGTTGCCAGCCTTGGGTTTGTTCCCATGGCATTAAACACCGGGACCGGTGCCGAAGTTCAGCGACCGTTGGCGACCGTGGTCATTGGTGGAATTATTTCTTCTACGTTCCTGACCTTGCTGGTGTTGCCGGTTTTGTACCATTGGGCGCATCAACGCCGTGGCGGAGTGAAGTCGTAGAAGCTATTTCATAAGTGCTGCACTCGCCGATACCGCGTTGAAAATGGCCTCAGACTGCTCATTTACTCCACGTAAACGCCGCGTCTTCGGTCATTTTCGCCTTGTCTCGGCTTCGCTCATGAGTTATGAAACAACTTCTAGTCAACTCTGTTAAAGATCGCAAACGCTCTCACCCTCACGAGTTCTCCATCGGTGCCAGGAATCGCTAGGCGCCCGAAAATGTTAAGAATTGTACGAGACATGGCGTCTGCATCCCGCTCTCGTTAACATCTTCTGCTCAGGAGCAGTGCAACAGGGACATGCTTATCAATGACGGAGAAACATCACATGAACTTGCGATTGGCAATAACGGCGACTGCACTTGTATTCGGGCTGCAAGGCTGCGGTGGGAAAACCACCAAAGAAGATATCGATCTACTGAAGAATCTCCAGACCAGTCAAGCACTTTGGCAAAGCACCGATATCGATGACTATAAATTCACACTGAACAGAAACTGCTTCTGCATTCCGGCCGGTGACATCAGTATCCAGGTGGAAGATGGGGAAGTGACCAGTGCCTGGTCGCAACTCGAGGATCGTGAGCTGACTGCGGAGGAACTGGGGTATTTCCCGGCGACCGTACCTGCCCTGTTTGAATGGATGCAGGAAGCTATCATCGAGACCGAGCAGTCTATTGAAATCGAGTATGACGAGGAATTGGGCTTCCCGGTCCGGGTCGCGATTGACGAAGATCAGTTGGTCTCTGATCAAGGCCTGGTGCTCACCCTTTCCGACTTTGAGACCGAATAGGACAGAGGCGGAGGTTGCCGATTCGTTATCCCGGATGACCCTGACGTCTTCGTTGACTCAGGGTCACTTTTTCTGATCCCGCTCCTTGTGAATTACGGTCAGCCAGTCGAGCACCAGCCCCGAAATAGGATTGAATCGAGCCACACGAAATACCACCGCCAGAACCTGCGGTCGATGACGGCCGCGGGGTTCTTCGATCCTGGGCAGAAACCACAAGATCACCACCAGTCGCATGATACTGCTGGCAATAAACACCAGTAATATCGAAGCACCCAGATTAAAGGGCATGTACTGCATCAGAGTATCGGCGCGCAGCACTACCCAGCCACCGGCCAGCGCCCCGATAAACACCATACTCGCGCCCAATGCCGACTGCATGGCCGCATAAGTTGCAAAATTGCTGCGACGTGGACGAATATCGTACAAGTAGTTGGCTGTACTGAGAGTGAAACCCGCCCAGGCAAATCCCGAGATTACCTGCACCAGCAGCAGATAGTAGAAATTGGTTGATACCAGCCAGAGTGCCGGCAATGTCGGCATGATGCAGCTCGTGATCACCATTCCCAGCCGGTTGCCGAACCGGTCACTGACCCGCCCCCAGAAGCCGAGGGTCACAAACTGCACGGCAATGGAGGCGACACTGTTGAGACTGTACTGCAGATAGCTGAACTTCAGATTCTCCAGCATATAGACAGCAAAAAAAGGTGCGGATATCGCCACCATCCCCTGCATGGACGCCACAAAGAAACTGTAATTGCGAAATGTCCGGTCGCGGAAAGCCAGGCGGCATTGCTGCCAGGTGCTGATAATGACTTCCGGTTCCGACATCGACGGATGCGGATTGGGGTCGTGCATTTGACTGAGCAGGCGAGCCGAAATCCAGCGCCCCAGGGCCGCCGCCCCGAATACCAGCGTGAACCCGAGCCAGGCCATCTGGCGATTGTCGGTGACGGTCAGTAACCCGCCGCCACCGAGAAACACCAGGAGGGAGGTCGCCATCGTCAGCCGCGTGCGCGACGCAAAGAAAACCCCACGCCGCCGCGGCGGAACCAGACCACCCATCCATGCGCGCCAGTGGGGCTGGATGATATTGGAGGCCGCGTGATAGCACACAGCCAGAATGATCAGGATTTTCATAGCCGGGCTACCCTGCCAGCCTGCAGCGGCTAGACCTGCGATCAGCAGCACAATAAATCCCTGAAATGCCGCCGCTCCGACCACCAGAGTCTTGCGGCTGATGGCTTGTGTGAGCCATACCGAAGCCATTTGCGCGAGAGCGCCGATAAATTGGGGGATTGCCGTAAGCAGGGAGATATGCGGCGCTGAAGCCTGCAGGTAGACGGCGAACGCGTTAAAAAAATTGTCCCCTGCGGCCGTCATGACGGCCGAAGCCACCGCCTCTTTCTGAGAACAATGCAACGTGCGGCGCAACCTGCCGTTGGCACGGGGCCGCTGGCCGGTTTTAAGGGCTGAGTTCATAAGAAATAAACTGGATGGGAGTAAAGGCAATTATAGACATGCCCGGAATAATCTCCGGCCAACTGGTCAATATTCCCGCATCTTTTTTTCCGGTCATTTTCTCGCCTATATTTTATGGGTGGATGTCCGGCTGGTGTGCGCGAATGTCCGACTGCCATTTGAGGTCCAGTCCTGCCGATCCGGATTGCGTCCGTCGAACGGCAGGGGTGTCCATTTAGCGGCTGGTTATAAAAATGCGTGTCCTCTTAGCGAAACAGGTGGGTGTCTTGTTAAGAACCAGAACCTTTATTAAGAACCTATGGAATCAGCCAGACAACGAATGCG